>NZ_JALCZP010000019.1:0-66984 GCF_023555435.1 Polaribacter sp. Z014 | reverse complement strand
TTTAGCAAGTTCAATTGAAGTATCCAAAATAGAAATAATTTTAAAGTCAAAGTTCTTCCTTTTTATTTTACTCCACAACTTTTTGTGTTGATCCACAAAGCCTCAAAACTTATCATTTCAGAGCAAGGATAAATCACATATCAGTGATTTTACAATAATTACTAAACCTTATGGTGTTTCTTCCAAAAGGGGAGAAATGACGAAACTGTGCGTAGCAAAATCTAATCGCAAAAAAACATTCAATTTGTTGTTTTGAGGTTAGGAGAAATCCCATAACAGTGATAAAAAAATACTAAAAAATTTTTATATGATTTCTCTCTCTGTTCTAAATGACAAAACTGTATGTGAAAAAATAAATTGTTAATTTTAAGAAAGATTAGACTTATAACTTTATTATGAATGTGTATTCATTTTTTATAGAATAAATGAATTGAAGGATCTTTTGCGTGAATGATAGTAGTGGAAAGCCCACAGCGAGGTACGAGTGAGGACTTGTAGCGTATAGCCTGACCATTTTTATGCTGAGTGTTTTTATTCTGCGTATTTCTTTTTAAAAAATGGGGACGCCCTAATGCTTAGTTGAACCTTCATAATTATAGCTGGATAGGTATTAATATGAAATATCAGTTTATCTTTTTTAACTAAAAAAGCCTGATAACAGTTGTATCAGGCTTTCGTAATTATTTTATTTTTTAATTGATTATTGTTTTATAATTTTTTTGGTATATGTTTTACCACTAATTCCTTGCGTGGTTATTATATATATTCCATTTGCGAATTTTGAGAAGTTTAAATCTTCAGCATTTTTATCTTCTCCATATTTTTTATCAATAATAGTACCTCCAGTTATGTTCATTACTTTTATACTTTTAATTTTATCATTTTGTAATCTAATAACTGTATTTTTCTCTATTGGATTAGGATAGACACTTGCTCTTTGTTCTGTGCTTATACTTTCTTTATTTGGTGTTAATCCGTTTAATATTGCATCAATAATAGCTTGTTGTTGGCTATCTGTTAAACCAGATTTTTTATCACTTTTAGCGTTAAAAGTTAATTGATATGTAAATCCACTATCATAGCATTCACATGCAGGTGTGTACATTCCTATTATATACATTTTATTATCACTAAAAGTATAGCCAGGGAATGTTGTGGTTAAATCCCAATTTGTTGCTGTCGGTACACTTGCAGAAGGTGGTAAATTACTTCCGGTATTATTACCATGAGCAAAGGTATTCCAGTCTATTACGATAGATGGGTAAGATGTTATTTCTGCCACATACCAGTGGTATTCTGTACAGCTTCCATGTAAAGTATCATCGGTAGTTCCGCTAGAATTTAAAGATCCTTTAATGTCTTTTGTAAGTCCATCATGTTCTACTGTAATAGCCAAGTTTGGATCTGCTAATTCACCTACATAAATATCATCTATTGCAAGATCATTTCCATCTCCGTTAGCTGTTTCATTTAAAATTATTTTGATAGTTTCTGTATTACTGGTTGCAGTAAAATTAATGGTTTCATTTTGCCAAGCACAAGCGTCTAAAGGATTCATATTTACGGTAAACATGGTATTAGAACTTCCTGCTTCTAAGGTAACTTCTGGTAGGATATCAAAAGTACATTGTGGCATGTTTTTAAAATTAGCACATACTTTATAGGTTTTTCCTTTTTCTAGTCCGGTTAAGGTTTGTTCCCAAACGGTACTTGAAGTGGCTTGTTGTGTTTTTCCGTTTACAAGTAAGTATTTGTTATTGCTTGCATACGTTACTGGGTCTGCACAAAAAGAATGGTCTGTAACAGTTGTGCCGAAATTAGCAGCAGTATTTGTAACATTATATTCTCCGGGAAATGTGGTTGCAGTTTGTGAATAATCGCTTGTAAAACCAGTGTTACCAGCTTCGAAATTTGCATTATCTACTAAATTTTCAGCTTCACAACAATATGCACCTTGGCTGTTGTCGCAAAAACAAACATCATTATTAATTCCGGATATTTCTCCATCTTGTACACCGCCTACTGGATTTGAAGAATATTGTGTTACAGTTTGTAAGTTTCCATTTAAATCGGGTAATTGGAATGTTAATTTGGCAACTAGATCATAACAAGTACCAGCGGTTTGATTTGGAAAAGTTGTTGCAGGTACATCAAATGTGTACGTACCTGAAACGATGGTTGGTGTTATATTTGTTGCAACTACTGAGTTACTTTTGTAAATGTCTAACGAGATTGAGGGATTAACTGCTCCTTTAGGAATATCAAAATTACCAGCATAGGTATTTTTTTCATTGATACAACCATCTCCTTCTAACTCTAATTCAATAAATCCTTCGGTACCTTTACATTCTTTACAAACATCATCTATGTAGGTGTATCCTTTATGTGCACCACGAGCACAATCTGAATTAATGAACATTACTACTACTTCTTCACCTATTTTACTTGACAAATCTAAATACGCACAACGCCAATCTCTATAATATTTACTTCCGTTATTAACGGCATTTATAAAGGGATTAGTTGGGTTGGCAATATCGATAACTTTATCAATAGTGATTCCCGACATATCTACAGCTTCTGCCATAAAAAACACTTCAGATCCATTAACGACACCACCAACATCTGAATGACTTTTATCCATAACAATAGCATATTTGAAGTAATATTTAGCATTTTCTGCGGTTACTACAAATCGTTTAGCAACTCCTTCTGCGCCAAGTCCGGGTTGATCATTTCCTAAACGTAAGGATTTTGTTCCTAAGGTTCCAGGAGCTGTTCTTTGTAATGGATATGATGGTGATGCTACTGATATAATTGGATCTAAACCTGTGGATTCTATGGAAGTGTAATTCTGCCCTGAAGAAAGACCTGTAAAGGGTAAAGAAGCTATTCCAGGGTTTAAAATTAAGCCATTTTCTATTGGTAAAACTTCAATAGAATGTTTTAAACTTAATCCAGTCCATGAAGCATAATCATCTTCAAAGCCACCATTACGGCAGGGATCTGGGCTTAATGGAATTTGATTTAGTAGCGAGGTAATTTGATCAGAAGATTTTAAAGTAGGTTTAAACTGGTCTTGTTTAAAAATTTCAATTTCTTTAGCTAATCTGTCTTTAGACCATCTCACATTATATTCATAATTTAATTTACGTTCCTTAACTTCAATAATGGTGTCTTTGTAAATTTGACCCGTTGTAATGCTGGTTATCAATAATAAAACAGCAAGCATAAATTGTGTAGTTGTTTTCATGATTATTAGTTTAAAGTACCTACTCTTATAAAAGGCTTTTCGGATACCGCCTGTAATTTCATTTTGTTATATAAGATTATTTTAAGTCTCTAATGTGTTACTAATTTATCTTATCGTTAGCGTCTTGTAATCTTTATAATATTTGGTAATGTGTTCAAAGTTAATGTCTTAATTTTGTTTTTAGGACAGGTAAAACCTCCATTACACAAGGTTGTTTCTCTTGATAATTTAATAGTGATTAGATGGTTTTCTTAAAATAATTAAAATGTAATCTGGTATTTATTAATTAGAAAATTTAAGATTACTGGTGTGTGAAGTGCCAATTCTAAAAATAGGATAAAGAAGATTTTTATACTCAACTTTTAATATTGAATTCTTAAAAAGGAAATATTATTTTCTATATTTTTAATCCTTAAAGTTTTTCGTGCTTTTATTTAACTAAAACCCGTATATTTGGTTAACCAAATTGGTAAACCAATTAAAAGGAGCCGAATTTTGATGATTTTGTAAATTGGTTCACTTTTTGATTTTAAGTATTACAACATTTAATTATTATTTCTAGATGAAAAAAATAATCTTCACATTTATAGCAATTTTAGTATTAGGAGCCTTTAAATTCTTTGCTCAGGAAACAATAGTTTCTAATATTACAGAATATAACAATACAATTAAATTGGCCAAACCAGGTGATGTTATCGTTTTAAAAAACGGAGTTTGGGAAGATGTTAAATTAAATGCGCACGGACAAGGTGAAAAAGGAAACCCAATTTTAGTAAAAGCAGAAACAGCAGGTGAAGTAATTATTACAGGAAATTCTACCTTAAATATTTATGGTGACTACATAATTGTGAGTGGTTTATGGTTTAAAGATGGTAATACGGAATATAAATCTGTGGTTCAATTTAAAAAAGATTCTAAAACTTTTGCAAATAATTGTCGACTTACAAATTGTACTATTTCTTATTATAAATCTAAGGAAAACTTAAAAGACCATTGGGTAGATTTATGGGGGAAAAATAACAGAGTAGATCATAATAATTTTACAGGGAAAACCAGTGAAGGTACTACCTTGGTAGTTTGGCTAAAAGGAGAGGAGCATGTAGAAAATAATCATAGAATAGATAATAACTTTTTTGGTACAAGACCAGATTTAGGTAAAAATGGAGGTGAAACCATTAGAATTGGTACCAGTACGAACTCTAAAAAATCGTCTAAAACGTTAGTTGAAAGAAATATTTTTGCAAATTGTGATGGAGAAATAGAAATTATATCTAACAAGTCTTGTGATAATGTTTATAGGGATAACTTATTTGTTGGGAGTCAAGGGACTTTAACGTTAAGACATGGAGATCATGCTTTGGTAGAAAGAAATGTTTTTTTAGGAAACGGTGTTAGTAAAACTGGTGGAGTTCGTATTATCAACTCTAATCATATCATTAGAAATAATTTATTTGTTGGCTTGTTAGGAGATGGTTTTAGAGGGCCAATTGTAATTATGAATGGAGTGCCAAACTCTCCTTTAAATAGGTATGAACAGGTTAAGAATGTAGATATTCAGAATAATACGATTATCAATTCTGGACCAATTTCCTTCGGCGAAGGTAAAGATGATGAGAAAACACTAGCAGCTGTACATACTAATTTTTCAAACAATTTAATTTTTAATGATAAACCTGGCAAAAATATTTTATTTCTTGATGATGTGTCAGGAATCTCTTTCAATAATAATTATATAGATGCTTTAACACCGCAGGTTATTAATGGTTTTAAAGCAACAAAAATAGATTGGAAAGAAATAGGTTCGTTTCCAATTCCAACAGCCAATAATAAAGATTTATTAGTGACTAAAAATAATACAAGTCTACAAAAAGATATTAATAATAGTATAAGAGAAACTTTTAATGCAGGTGCTTTTAATCTAGATGCTAATACTTTACCAAAAGCTTTAAAATTAAGAGCGGGTCCGGGTTGGACACCTAATATAGTCGCACCAATTGTTAAAGCCGAAGAAATTACGGTAGAACCAGGATTAGAAACTTTAAGAAAAGCGATTGATAAGGCGTCGCCAGGAGCTGTTTTAAATTTAAAAACAGGAGCGTATATTTTAGAAAAGAAAATTAAGGTAGTCAAGAATATAACTATAATAGGAGACAAAGGTGGAGCATCAATTATTATGGCTAAAAAAGATATAGAAAAACCTATAGACTATCTTTTTAGAGTAAATGAAGGCGTAACCCTACATATTAGTAATGCAATTTTAGATGGTGTAAATTCAGATTTAAAATATGCTATTGTTTCTCCAGATAAACAAGAAGCGGGTATCTATAATTTATTTGTAGATAATATTACGTTTCAAAATTTTACAAATAAAGATGGTGGAAGTGTTTTTAAGGCTTACAACGGTACAAAAGCAGATACCTTAAGTTTTGTGAATTCTAGATTCGAAAACAATTATAGAGGACTAAATTTATCTTATGATAAAGATATTATGGAGCAATACAATGCAAATACGATTATTATAGACAACACTATTTTTAAAAATATTGAAGAAGCAGCAATTAATTATTATAGAAAAACATTGTCTCCAGAAATTCCGGGTGGTAATTTAATTATTACAAATTCTGTCTTTAGTAATGTTTATAATGAAGAAAAAGGGAAAGTTATTAGAACAGACGGAATTGGTAGTGTATCAATTACAAATTCTGTAATTGAAGATAGTTTTAAAGTAACCACACCCGTTTCTTTAAAAGGATCTAATAATAGTATTTCTAATTGTTTAATACATAATAGTGGTTTTGTTAAAACAAGTGGTAAGGCTAAAAAGGAAAATTTACTATATAAAAATCCTAAGTGGGAAGATAAAGTGCTGTTTATACCAAGTGATAAATCGCCATTGTTAAAAGTAAATAATGATATTGGTAACATTGGTTTAAAGCAATAAATATATTTTCTGATGATGAAAAACTTTCTTTGCTTAGTAACTTTCTTAATTTTAATATCACAAACAATTTTTAGTCAGGTTTTATTAAGTGCTGATGGTTCTGGAAATACGTATGAGTTGATAAATGCTCTTTTCGCAAATCCAAACAGAAGTGTTATAGAAGCTCCTGACTGTAATCATGCAGATTTTGGAAACCATATAGATGAAGTTTTTGATGCAGATTTAAATAAAAATGTTTTCCGTTTTCATATTCATGTTTCTCCAGATAATGATCGTTGTAAAAAATTTGACAGACAGCGTAATGAAATAAAAACGTATGCGGATTCTCCCGAAAATTTAAAAGCGACTAAAGGTGAAACTGTAGCATATAAATGGAAATTTAAATTAAGCAATAGTTTTAAACCATCATCTAGTTTTACACATATCCATCAATTAAAGGTTGTTGGCGGACCTTATGCATCTATACCTATGATTTCTTTTACTTTAAGAAAAGGAAAACCAGATAAGTTAGAATTAAGGTATACGGCAACTAAGGATCAAAATACTTTAAAAACTGTCGATTTAAATCTTTTAAAAGGAAAATGGTTGGAAGTAACTGAGTATGTTAAATTTGATGATGTAGGTAGTTATTCTGTTGAGTTAAAAATGGTTTCTAACAATAAAGTGATTTTTAATTATGCTAATAGTCCTTTAGACACTTGGCAAGATGGAGCTGAATTTGCGAGACCAAAATGGGGTATTTATAGAAGCTTAAATAATAAAGAAGATTTACAAGACGAAATTGTAAAATTTGCAGATTTTAGTATTCAAGAAATTACAAGTTCTCTTTCTGTAGAAACTTTAAAAGAAAAGGCATCTGCTATTTTGTTGTTTCCCAATCCTGCTTCTGAAGATGTTGAATTTAAAAATGTGAAATTAGATACTTATGACCTTGTTGAAGTGTATGATTATTCTGGAAGAAAAATTTCTACTGATAAAAAACTACACAACGATAAATTAAATGTTTCTGGTTTTTCTAAAGGACTGTATTTCATCGTCTTTAAAAAAGATGCCATAATTGTTAAAGTTTTAAAATGTTATGTAAAATAAATAGCGTTTTATTTTGTAAAAGAGTCCATTATTTGCATAATAATTACACCATTTTCTATAGGGCAAGGGTTTTTTTCTTTACCTAAGAAATAATTTACGGTACTTTCTATCATAGGTTGTTGAACGTGCATCGGATTTTTAAAATGGAAAACTTCTTCTTTTGTATTGGTTGATAAAATTACTTCTTCACCATAAAAAGAAAATGTAATACTACCATTCTCACCATATATTTTACATTCATCTTTTACTTCTTTTTCTGAAGTGTTAAAATTCCAAATACCTCTAAATTGAATTCCGTTTTTAAACTCAATAATACCATTTACAATATCATCAACATTGTTATTTAAGGTGGAAGTAGAAAAACCTTTTTCGTGTTTTATTTCACCAAAGAAAGAATACATTAAATCTAATTGATGCGGAGCAATATCATGGAAATAGCCACCACCAGAAATTTGAGGCTGTAAACGCCAATTATCTTCCGTTTTAGCGATGATATTATTTTGTTTGGATTGATGAATTTGAATATCAGCAAACATTATTTTTCCAATCCTATTTGCTTCAATTAATTCTTTTACTTTTAGAAAAACGGGCAGTTTTCTTCTGTAATGTGCTACAACTAATTTATCATTTTTAGTGATTAATTTATTCAATTCTTGGGCTTCAGAAAGGTTTAGAGTTATAGGTTTTTCTAAATATATAAACTTTTTTGCGTTTACACATTTTTTAACCATTTCTATATGTGTAGAAGGAGGTGTTGCAATATAAATGGCATTTATTTCTGGGTTTTGTAATAATTCATCAACAGAATTATACCAAAAAGGAACGTTGTGTCTAGTAGCAAAATCTTCTGCTTTTACAGCATTTCTTCTCATTACGGCAATTAATTTCGAGTTTTTTATTTTCTGAAATGCAGGACCACTTTTTACTTCAGCAACATCTCCGCAACCAATAATTCCCCAGTTAATTGTATTCATTTTTTAGTTTTATTTCTACGATATAAAGATAGAACTAATTGAAGTTTTTTTGTAGTTTAGGGTCATGTTTGTTTTTTTGTGCAAAATAGATTGGTTATTAAAGTACCTTGGAATAAGGTTTTAGCTTTAAAATTTTTTCAATCCAAAATAAGTGTATATATTTGGTAAACCAAATTGGTTTACCAATTAGTGTTTTGCTAAATAAACTTTGTACTATTTTAAAAACAACATATTTTTTTAGGGTAAGCAGACTCTAAAAATTTTATAATACTTTATCAAAAACATATTAACTAAAAAAAATGAAAAAATCACTTTTAATTATCAGCCTATTATTACTAATAGTTTCTTGCCAAGAAAAAGTTTCTGAGAGTATATTAGTAACAAATTCATTAGAATTAATAGATGCAGCAAAAAATGCGCAACCAGGAGATAATATTGTTATTAAAGATGGAACTTATAAAGATGTAGAAATTATTTTTAAAGGTGAAGGGACAAAAGAAAATCCAATTACATTAAAGGCAGAAAACCCTGGTAAAGTTTTTATAGAAGGTGTTTCTAGTTTAAAAATTGGCGGTAATTATTTAGAAGTCAATGGTTTGTTTTTTAGAAACGGACATTCACCAGCTACAAATGTTATAGGATTTAGAATTAGCGAAAAAGAAGTTGCAAATTATTCTAAAGTTACCAATTGTGTAATTTTAGATTTTAATAATTTACAACGTGACCAAGATAATCTTTGGGTGCAATTTTATGGTACACATAATGAGTTAAGTAATTGTTACATTGCTGGTAAAACAAATGGTGGACCAACCGTTAGGGTAGACTTAAAAGGAAACCAAAGTATTAGAAATTATCATAAAATTATAAATAATCATTTTGGACCAAGACCTAGAAAAGGTGGTGCAAGAGGAGAAACGATTCAGTTAGGAAGTAGTTTTACTTCTATGACACCAAGTAATACAACCATTGCAAATAACTTATTTGAAGAATGTAATGGAGAAGTAGAAATTATATCAAGTAAAACTAATTTTAATATTATTAAAAATAATGTGTTTTATAAAAGTGAAGGATCTGTAGTTACACGTCACGGAAACTACGCAACAATAGATGGTAATTATTTTATTGGTGATGGTGTAAATAAACAATTTGGAGGAATTAGAATTGTAAATACAGGACATTGGATTATTAATAACTATTTCTATAATATTATAGGAGAAAATTTTAGAAGTCCTTTAGCAATGATGAACGGAATTCCTAAATCTCCATTAAATAGATACAATCAGGTAACCGATGTGGTAGTGGCATTTAATACGTATGTAAATTGTAAATCGCCATGGCAATTTGGTGTTGGTACAAATATTGCGCAGGCGGCTGTATTGCCTAAATCAGAAATACGTTCTGCAAGAGCTTTAAGAACTATAGTAGCTAACAATGTCATTTATAATAAAGTTGGAGATAAAAATCCTATTATTGAACATGATAAAGCAGATGGTGTAACGTTTAAAGATAACATTATTAACAACCAAGGAGTCGCATTTGATAATAGTGATAGAATTGCAGCAAATTCATTTGAATTAACAAAAGTAAGTGACAATATTTTTATTCCTAAATTAACAAATAATTTTGAAGTCTATCCTGGTTTTGGATTCGAAACGATAAAAGAAGATCTTTTTGGAAATTCTAGAGTAAACTCTAATTCTATTGGGGCAACCGTACAAGGAGTTAACTTAAAAGATCCATCTATTTTAGATAAAACCAAATATGGTGCAGATTGGTATTCTAATGTAGTAGAAGCAAAAGAGCCTACTATTTTTACGGTTACTAATACTAAAGGAGATTTAGAAGCAAAAATAGCAGCGGCAAATGCAGGAGATATTATTGCTTTAAGTGCTGGGAAATACAATGTTTCTACATCTATTGTAATTAATAAAACAATTACAATTAAATCTAAGGACACTGAAAAAGCAGAAATTATTTTTGCAGGATCAGACAATACACCTGTTTTTGAATTGAATCCTTATGGTATTTTAAACATAAAGAACATTATTCTTTCTGGTAATGGAAAAAATCAAGCTTTTGCAAGTTTAAAAGAAAACATGTCTAATCATTTTGGACTAAACGTTTCTGGTTGTGATATTAATAATTTTAATTATGTGCTAAAAGCTTACAAGGAAACCTTTTCAGAAGAAATAAATTTTAAAAATAGCACGTTTACAGACTGTGAAAATGGAATAGAATTATCTGAAGAAACAAATGATAGAGGCGATTATAACACAGAATATTTAACGGTAGATAACTGTCAGTTTACAAACGTAAATCAAAATGTGATAGATTACTATAGAGGTGGTTATGATGAGTCTACTATTGGTGGAAACTTATTAGTAGCGAATAGTACTTTTACAAACTGTGGAAGCAAAGAAAAAAACAGAATGTTGTTAAATCATAGAGGTATTGTATACGTAAACATTACCAAAAATGTATTTAAAAACAATAAAGTTCAGTTTGTTGCTATTTTATGGGGAGCAAAAAATAATGTTGAATCTAACAATACTTTAAGTAATTCAGGAAAAATAAAAACTGAAGAGAACTTAGTTATGAAATTGATGTATTAATCAAATTTATTCTGATAAAAGACAAATCCTATAAGGCTTAAAAACTTTGTAGGATTTTTTTGTATAAATCAAATTTATTTTTAAAATGAAACTATTCAAAATTTTATTTTTAGTGTTTTTTTCAATATCCGTTTACGGACAAAAAATACCTTCAAAAAAGAGTATTAGAATAACTGAATTGGCCAATTTGTTAAATGATGATGTAAAAAATTATTTTTCTAAAGATGGAAAAATAACAGTAAAAAAGTTGGCTAGTTATTTTAGAGAAAAATTTTCTGAACGTTATTTTTATAATTATAAAACTGTTGATAATCGCTTTACAGAATATGCTAACTTATATCCGAAAGCCATAGAAAGTCATACTGAAAGAAGTTTAGATCATTTAGCCAAGTTTTCTTCAAAACCATCATGGAAACTTCCTTTTAATTACCAAAACGGAAATCCAGTTAATGCCTATGCTTTAAGACATTTGGCACGTCAGCATAAAATGGTAGATATTGCTTTGTACTATTTTTATAAAGAAAAAGATGCTAGGTATATCGATTATTTTACGGCGCAGATGCAATCATTAAACACTGCTTTAGAACAAAATAAGTTCGAAACTATTGAAGATGGAAATGGTGTTTATGAATCTTTTAGATCTGGATATAGAATTTTAAATTGGATGCAAATTCATAACCTTTTTTTAGGTGAAGAAGCATATTCAGATAAAGATCAGTTAAACACAATAGCTACATTATTGCAACATGCTTCTTACTTATATGAGGTTAATCAAAAATTTGCATCAGGTAATCATCAAACAAGAGGTTTATCCGCTTTAGCAATGGTTTCTATTATGTTACGAGATTTTGTAGATACAGATGTTTGGTATACGCATGCTATGAAATTGTTGGCAGAACATTTAAGTAAAGAAATTAATAATGATGGTTTTCAGTTTGAAAGAACAATACATTATCATAAAAGTGATATTGGTAATTATTTTTATGTATATCAATTAGCTAAAAATAGCAATTTAAGGGTTGATGATTTTTGGAAGAATAAGTTGGAATCTTTATTTACAACGTTAACAAAAACGGCTTTTCCGGACAAATCTGCTCCTGTTTTTTCTGATGATACAGATACGCCTTGGGCAGAAAAAAATGATATTTCAGATGCTTTAACTTTAGGGTATTTATTATTTGAAAACCCTAGTTTTGGTTATTTTGCAAATACTAAATTAAGCGCTAAAATGTATTGGTACGTTAGCGAAAACCAGCTTAAAAAGTTGCAAAACATAAAAGAAGAACAGCCTACTTTTAATTCTGTCTTTTTTTCTGAAACAGGATATTATTTAATGAGAGAAGGTTGGGAGCGTAAAGATAAAGTATTGGCGATATCTGCAGGATTAGATGCAAAAAAACCAGACCACCAACATGGGGATATATTAGGAATTCAGATTTTTGCAAATGAAAATGTAATACTACCTAATTATCAAGTTAGGTATTCTTTAAAAGACTTAGAATTATTTAAAAACTCAATGACTAAAAATGTTGCTTTAGTAGATAATGAAGTACTCGGAAAAAAATACAGTTCTAATAAAGGAGGTAGTGGCTTTGGTAAGTTTAAAAAAATAGCCAAACCTACCGTAATAGGTTATCAACTAAATAAAGATTTAGAAGTTTTTATAGGTTCTCATGACGGTTTCGAAAATATTGGTGTAAAATATGCGCGTCAGGTTATAAATGTAGAAAACGATTTTTGGATAGTGAAAGATAATTTTTCATCAGATAAAAATCATATTTATAAACAAGTTTGGCAAGGACATTATAGTTTAGAGAATTCGCCGAACTTATTGCGTTCTAGTTTTCAAAATGGATCTGGATTAGATATTTATCAACTTAAAAATATAGATGAAATAACCACAGATGGGGCAAGAGGAAAACAATGGAGTGTTGCTTCTAAAATAAATGAAAAAAACTTTAATTTTATAACTATTCTTTTCCCTTTTTCTACATATGATGCTAGAATTGATGAAGAAAAAGAAAATCCAACTTTTAAAGGTTGGTCTACGGAAACAATAATAAAATCGGATGCAGAAAGTGTATTGTCTAAAAAAGATAAACATTTGTTATTCGGTGTAAAAGAAATAACTCTTCACAAAACAGTAATTAATTTTTCTGAGAAAGTTGATGTTGTAGTTACTAAAAATGAAGGTAAATTTACCATACAATCGTTGTTTTACAAATTATTTTACATTAATACCTCTAGTAATTCAGAACAAATATTAATAAAACCATTAGGGTTTTACATTGAAAAATAGTTTTTTTAATAAATTAATAACCAAATACTTAAAAAACAGGTCTAGTAATTTTTTAGTATTAAAATTTTATTGTATTTTTGGTTTACCAGTTTGGTAAACCAATTTGTTTTTAGTTTTAAAAATTAGATGTTTTTGATTTATCTAAAGGATGGTATAACTTTAAAATTAAGAACAATTAGGTTCTAGTAAAATAATTATTGAGTAGTTTTTTGAATTATTACTTTAAAAACCCATTTTCTTTTTAAATGGGTTTTTTCTTGTTAAAAAAACACTGTAATTAATGCGATTTGTATAAAAAATACTGTTTTTAATAAAGTAGTTGTGTTAAAATTACTATTTTATATGCTATTATTTTGTTAAAATCCTAAATAACCATATATTTGGTAGACCAATCTGGTTAACCAGTGTTTAATTTAAAATATGAAGAAATCTTACATTCAATTAATAGCTATTTTTTTTATTAGTTTTATTGCCGTCTCTTGTAACAATTCTGTAGAAAGCGAAAAGAATAACACAAAAACGGAAGGTTCACACCCTAAATTAATTTTAACAAAAAAAGGTGTAGATAAAATAAGACAAAATTTAGGCAATGTGCCTGTTTTTGATAAAACTTTAGCGGATACAAAAGCAGAGGTAGATGCAGAAATAGAGTTAGGTATTTTAGTTCCTATTCCTAAAGATTTATCTGGCGGTTACACGCATGAGCGTCATAAAAAAAACTTTATAATGCTTCAAAAAGCAGGAGTTTTATTTCAGATTTTAAATGATGAAAAATATGCAAACTATGTTAAAGATATGTTGTTTGCTTATGCCAAATTATACCCAACATTACCGGTACATCCACAAACCAGATCTTATGCTAGAGGTAAATTATTTTGGCAATGTTTAAACGATTCTAATTGGTTAGTGTATTCTGCACAAGCGTATGATTGTGTTTATGATTGGTTATCAAAAGAAGAAAGAGATACGTTAGAAAAAGATTTGTTTATTCCTTTTGCAAATTTTATATCTGTAGAAAATCCACAATTTTTTAATAGAGTTCATAACCATAGTACTTGGGGTAATGTTGCCGTTGGTATGATTGCCTTGGTAATGGATAATGATGAGTTATTAGAAAATGCTTTAAATGGTTTAAAAATAGATGATTTAAAGGAAGGGATGAAAGATAACGATGGAGGTCTTATTCAAGTTAAAGGACAAAGATTAGGTTTTTTTGGTAATTTAGATGAACCTTTTTCTCCTGATGGTTATTATAACGAAGGACCATATTACCAGCGTTATGCAATGTATCCTTTTTTAATTTTTGCAGAAGCATTGCACAATGTAAAACCAGAATTAAAGATATTTGAATATAAAGACGGTATTTTGTTAAAAGCAGTGGATGCATTGATAAACTTAACGGATGCAAAAGGAGATTTTTTTCCTTTGAATGACGGTCAAAAAGGAATGTCTTATTATACAGCAGCGTTAGTTTCTGCAGTAGATATTGCTTATCAATATGGAGGTGAAAATCCAGAATTATTAAGTATTTCAAAAAAACAAGATAGAGTTGTTTTAGACGACACTGGTTTGGCAATTGCAATAGGTCTTAAGGAAGGTTTAGAAAAACCATTTACAAAAAAATCTATTAATTTATCTGATGGTAAGAATGGAGATGAAGGAGGCGTAGGGATTTTAAGAAATGAAAACATAGAATTGGTTTATAAATATGCCTCACAAGGCTCTAGTCATGGGCATTATGATAAATTATCTTTTTCTTTATATGAAGACGGAAATGAAGTTATTCAAGATTATGGTTTAGCTCGTTTTGTAAATATTGAACAAAAAGGTGGTGGTAATTATTTAAAAGAAAATAAAACTTGGGCAAAACAAACGATTGCTCATAATACACTTTCTGTAAATGGAGAGAATCATTATGAAGGTAAATTTGATATAGGTAGTAAGCATCATCCAGAATTGTATTTTTATGATGATAAAAATCCTAATGTTCAAATAATAAGTGCTACAGAAACAAACGCATATCCAGGTACAGAAATGCTTAGAACTTTTGCCTTAATAAAAGACAAAGATTTTCAAAGACCATTTACAATAGACCTTTTTAAAATAAAATCTAATAAAAAAAATCAATACGATTTGCCTTATTATTATTTAGGTCATATTATGAAAACTAATTTTGATTATAAATCATACCCTCAATTAAATGCTTTAGGTGCCAAAAATGGGTATCAACATTTATGGAAAGAGGCTGCAGGGAAACCATCTACAGATAATACGGTGTTTTCTTGGAAGAATAACAACAAGTTTTATACGTTAACAACCACTTCTAATACTACAGATGAGTTAATTTTAGCCAGAATAGGAGCACAGGATCCAGATTATAATTTGCGTAAAGAACCTTCTTTTATTGTAAGAAGAAAAAACACACAAAACACCACTTTTGCCTCTGTAATAGAATCTCACGGAAGTTATAGTTATGTTACAGAATTGGCTTTAAATGCCTATAGTAGTGTTGCAAACGTAAAAATAGTTTTAGATACAGAAAGTTATACAGCTGTAGAAATTAAAACAAAGAAGGATACAACCAAAATTTTAATTATCTCTAATAAAGATAATTCTGCAGAGAGTAAGCATACAGTTAAAATAGATAATAAGGAGTATAATTGGAAAGGTTCTTATTATTATAAATAAATTAATTATAAAAAAATAAAAAAATGAATAGACTTAGCGAAAAGTACATTATTTCTAAAGACATGGAATGGGAGCAACTTGGTGGAGGAGTATCAAGAAAGTTTTTAGGGTATGATAATCAAATTATGATGGTAAGCGTAAAATTTGAAGAAGGAGCATTAGGTTCTCCACATCAACATTTTCACACGCAAGCTACCTATTGTGTTTCAGGTAAATTTGAATTTGAAATTGATGGTATAAAGCAAATTGTAGAAGCAGGAGATGGTGTGTATATAGAGCCTAATTTATTACATAGTGCCATATGTTTAGAAGAAGGCCAATTGATAGATACCTTTAGTCCTGTAAGAGAAGATTTCTTAACTGGTGATGGACCATCTTATTTTGGAGATAAGAAGTAAAAATAAGAAAGCCCTTAGAAAAGATTTTATGGAGTAATAAACCTTGTTATTACTCCATAAATATAGCAGTATTTAATCTTAAAAGTATCGTAAGGTTACATATTTTTTAAAGAAAAACAATTCAAAACAATTAACAATGAACTTAAAAATTAAGTTAGTATTTATTGCAATGCTTCTTTTTAGTGCAATCGGTTTTGCACAAGAAAGTGTTACAGTAACCGGGAATGTTAAGTCTATAGCAGATAATGAGCCTATTTTAGGGGCTAATATTATTATTGTAGGAACAACAAAAGGAACAAGTACAGATTTTGATGGTAATTATAAAATACAAGTTAAGTCTGGAGATGTGCTTCAGTTTTCTTACTTAGGATTCAAAACGAAAACAATATCCTTTACAAATCAAAAAACAATTAACGTAGCTTTAGACGAAGATTCTAATACTTTAGATGAAATTGTGGTTGTAGGTTATGGAAATCAAAAACAAAAAAACGTAACAAGTGCTTTAACTAAAGTGGCTGGTGAAAAAATTCAGAACCAAGCAGTTGCTCGTGTAGAGGATGCACTTAAAGGTAGAGTAGCGGGTTTAAGAATTCAAGTAACTTCTTCTGAAGCAGGTGGAGATCCAAAAATTACGTTAAGGGGACCTGGTTCTGTTACCGGATCGTCTTCTCCTTTAATCGTTGTAGATGGTGTAATTCTAGGTACAGACACAGATATTTTAGGTTCTATTGATAATAATAATATTAAATCTATTAGTGTTTTAAAAGATGCTTCTTCTGTTGCTATTTACGGTTCTCGTGGAGCAAATGGAGTTATTTTAGTTACCCTTAAAGAAGGAATTTCTGGTCAAACAAAATTCTCTTATAACACATTTACGGGGTATAAATATGCAGACAATAATGATAATTTTAATACTACTATAGCGCAAGAAAGAGCAAGATTAGATGGTTTAAAAAGTCAAGTTGATGCAATATCTCTAGGTAGTACAAACTATGATAGAATTATAGGTGATTACAATACTGCTTATGCAGAGTTAGAAGCAATGGATTTTATAGCTTCCTTAGGAGGTGGTGAAACAAATTGGCAAGATGAAATTTTTGAAGGAGGTTTTATTCAAAGTCACTCTTTTGCAGTAAGAGGTGGTACAGAGTTAACAAGTTACTCGGCGTCTTTAGGGTATTTAGAAGATGATGGGATTATTTTAAGTGATGAGTTTAAGAAATACAATGCCAGAGTTAAAATTGATAGTAAATCTAAAAACAAAAAAATTAAATACGGTGCAAGTATTCGTGTAAATTATAACGACCAAGTTAAAGTACCTGCAAGGTTTACAGATCCATTAAGACAAATGGGGCATGTGCCATTATACTTAAACGAAGAGCATTTAAAATATGTAACTCAATTTTCTACAGACGTAGGCGTTTCTACAGATGCAGGTAAATTATTTGAAAATCTTGGTGTAGGTAGTTACGGATTTTCAAGAGCTTTTGATCATACATTTACGCAAGATCCAGATAACCCAAGAGATATACTTAGAGATGCAAATGGAGTTCCAGTAGCTAGTGGTTTAACTTCAGGTGGGTTAACTTTATCTACTACTAAAAACGTACACCCTTTAGTACATTATTTAGAAAGATCTAGAACTAAAAAGAAGTTAAGTTTAAATGCTTCATCTTATATAGATTTTAAATTAGCAAAAGGACTTAATTTTAAACAAACGGTTTCTGGTGTTTTTAGACATAATAAAAGTAATGAAGCAGACTATCTTTTAGGTCAGGAAAATAGAGATTCAGAATCGTATCGATTAGAAAGAAGAGATGAATTAAATCAATATACTTTTGAGTCATTAATTAAATATAATAAAGAATATAAAAAACATAACTTTAACACAGTATTAGGTTTTGAGTATATGCAAAGTGATAACTACAGACAAGAATCTGAGGCTGTTGGTTATTCTAATGATTTTAATAACAACATTGCATTAGCAGACGGAGGAACAACGTATACAGATAATGCCAGTGAAAAATTAGTTTCGTTTTTTGGAAGGTTAGATTATAATTATGATGAAAAATACTTATTTCAATTATCTGTTCGTAATGATGCAAGTACCAGATTTGGACCAGATTCTAAAAATGGATTTTTCCCAGCGGCATCTGTTGGTTGGGTAATGTCTAATGAAAAATTCTTATCAGATAGTAATTTAATATCATTTTTAAAAGTAAGAGCAAGTTATGGTCTTTCTGGTTCTAACCAAATATCTAGTAATATATTCGAATCTCTTTATAGATTTGAAGAAGCATACAGCACTATTAGCTATAACGGAACAACCGGAGTTAAGGCAACTACTTTAGCAAATCAAATTTTAGGTTGGGAAAAATTAAAAGAATTTAATCCAGGAGTAGATGTTACATTTGGTAGAGGTCTTTTAAGTTTAACAGCAGATTACTATATTAGAACAAGTGAAGATTTATTGCTTTTTGCACCGTCAGCTGCAGCTTATGGTACAGATAACTGGTTACAAAACCTTGGAGCCGTAAAAAATGAAGGTGTAGAATTAGAATTAACTTCTAGAGTTATGTCTAAAGAAAACTTCCGTTGGAGTGTTTCTGGTCAGTTTTCTATGAATAGAAATACAGTAACAGATTTAGGTAATAATGAACAAATTATTTCTAGAATTGATCAAGACACAAGACCAACAGAATTTATTGCAAAAGTAGGGCAGCCAATTACTTCTTTTTACGGATGGGTATATGATAAAGAAATTCCATTAGAATGGGTAGATAATCCTTTTAATAGATTTAATAATGATTATGCAGACGTTTATGTAAAAGATTTAAATGGAGATGGAATTATTGATGGAGATGATAGAACAGAATTAGGAAGTCCGTATCCAGATTTCGAATGGGGTTTTAATTCAGATTTCACCTTATATGATTTTGATTTTTCTTTTCAATTACAAGGTTCTCACGGCGCAGAAGTTAGAGTTGCAGATTTAGATCAATTGTATTATGCAAGTGAGTCTGCGGTAAATGAAATGTCTAATTTTCCAGATAAAGATATGACAGTTCATAGAAGATATACAGATGACCATATACAAGATGCATCTTTTGTAGCTTTAAGAAATTTAACTTTAGGGTATACATTACCAGAGTCTTTTACAACAAAATATAAATTTGATAAATTAAGACTTTATGTAACAGGAGAAAATTTAGTATTTCTTACCGCTAAAGGGTATGAAGGATTTAATCCAGAAGCAGCAGGTCAAACTTCAGACAATGCGAACACACCGTTAACAGCTGGTTATCAAAGAGGAGATGGTCCTGTTGTGAAAACAATTTCTGCAGGTATTAACTTTCAATTTTAATAAATTATGAAAAATATATATAAAAGTATAATCGTTGGTTTTTCTTTCGTAGCTTTATTATCAAGTTGTGAAACAGAACTAGACCTTAGTAACCCAACAGCGCTTTCTTTAGAAGAGTTGTTGCAAACAAATGATGGTTTTTTAGCGTTATCAAATGGAGTTTTAGATGCGTATCAAAAAATTCCGGCAAATGAATTTTTATTAACAGAATTAAGATCAGATAATGTTAGAGCAAATTCAGAGAACGGAAATTTTCCAGCAATAAATTCCTATAACGTAGATCCTAATAATGGAGATGTAGCAACTTATTATTCTAATAATATGCATGTAATTAAACATGCAAATACCATTATAGATAATAGGTTCTTAGCACCAAAAAACCAACAATACACAGTTGGAGAAGCTTATTTTATGAGAGCTCTAAGTCATTTTAATTTGGTGAGAGCGTATCAAAATATTCCTTTTATAGACAAAGTTTTAGATGTTACCCAAAAGGAAGCGTTAGATTATCCTCAATTACCGGAAGCAGAAGTGTATGCAAAAATTATTGAAGATTTTAAAACCTCAATAGCTTATTTAAATGATGCGGCAATAAATAGATATCGTCCTTCTAAAGGAGCTGCAATTTGTTTAGCTGCAAAAGCATATTTAAGTCAACCAAATCCTAATTATGTAGAAGCAGAATTATTATTAGCTTCTGTTGTAGAAAATAATGGAGCATATAATTATGACTTGTTATCTACAGATAGAGCTGCTGGTTTATCAGATCGTGATTATTTTGCTACTTTATCAATAGATTATGGACATGTATTTGGTAATCAGTTTACAGGTAGTTTTTCAGAATCAGATTTAGCATCAGATCCTGTGTTAGATGGAGATTGGTCTAATAACTCAGGTTTAGAAATTAACGACGAAGTTATTTTTTCAATTGCTTACGATT
Organism: Polaribacter sp. Z014; assembly: GCF_023555435.1. Taxonomy (NCBI): domain Bacteria; kingdom Pseudomonadati; phylum Bacteroidota; class Flavobacteriia; order Flavobacteriales; family Flavobacteriaceae; genus Polaribacter; species Polaribacter sp. Z014. The sequence goes on along the minus strand of NZ_JALCZP010000019.1, from coordinate 46,426 downwards.
TAGTTAGTAGTGATAATTATGTAACTAGTGATAGTGGTTTAAATGACCAAGTAGAAACAGACTCAGAATCTCATAGTTTTGCCATGACCTTACAAGGACCTTCTAATGGTGTAAATATTGCAACATTAGATTTCTTAAAAGTAATGACACCAGAATTACAACCGGTAAGATTTCCTGCTTCTGTGATGGCTTTAGATTACAATGCTTTTTTATCTAATAATACCATAGATGTTTTTAATGCTAAATTTCCAAATGATGGAGAGATTGGTGATACCGATTGGATTGTTTTAAGATATGCAGATGTATTATTATTGTATTCAGAAGCAATTTTAGCTGGTGGAGATTCTACAACAGACACAAGAGCTATTGAAGCATTTAATAAAGTGAGACGAAGAGCTGGTTTAGAAGAAGTTGTTGTATTAACAAAACAAGGGTTGTTAGAGGAAAGAAGAGTTGAGTTTGTATATGAAAACCAACGATTATATGATTTAGTAAGATTTGGAGAAGCGGATAATGTTTTATCTAAGTTTTCTACAGATAATAGTTTAAACTATTCTAGCGGAAAGAAATACCTACCATTCCCTCAGAGAGAAAGAGATAATTTGCCTAATTTTTATAATCAAAATGATGGATACTAAAAAACACCTAATTATGAAAAAATATTTGTTTAATTTAAAATATATTGTTTTAGGGTCAATGATTACTCTAAGCTCTTGTGTCAGTAATGATTTACCAGGAGTTGGTGATTTAGAAGACTTTACGAGTCCAACACCATTTTACAGTTTTACAGACGTTACATCTTCAGAATTTGATTGTAATGATGTAGAATTATGGGCAAAATATGAGTATAATTTTCAGGCAGGTTCTAATTTGGCTGTAAATGGTACGCAATACGATTGGGAAGTAACACCAGCTGAAGGAGTCACTTTTATTAATAAAGATTTGCCAATACTAGAGCAATCTATAGACGGAGAATTGGCAACTGTTGTGGCGTTAGAAAAAGAGATTGCTAAAATTGAGTTTAAATTACCTTGTGAATCAAACCAAGATAAAAAAACAGTTTTAGAAGCAACTCTTGCAGATTTACAAGTGCAATTACAGACTGCTAAAGATGAGGTGTCAGAAGAGGTTACGCAAAATGTAGCTGCTTTAAATACACAAATTTCAGAATTACCAGCTGCAACTTTACAAGATCGAGAATTAATTTTTTCTTTTCCTGCTCCAGGGACGTATACTGTTGGTTTAACAGTAACAGATAACCTTGGTAAATCTGCTTATACAGAAAAAACGGTAACGGTAAACCAAGCAATACCTACAATAGCAACTCCAGAAATTGGAGAACCAGGTTTTGATGATGGTACTTTATTTGATGGTACAGGAGATGGTAGAGATTCTTGGAGATCACCAAATAATAGTGATTGGGGTGGGGTCTTTCAAATCAATTCTAAATCTGAGTTAGGGGTTTTACCTTCTGGCTTACAGGCAGCTAAATTTCCTGCAGATGGATCTAGAGTTGGGTATCAAGAAATTGAGGTTACTCCTGGAGCAACGTATGTGTTAACGTATTTTAGTGAGTTAGATACTAATAATGTAGGAGACGTAACGGTTTCTTTAATTAGTACAAATGCTAAAACACTTGCAGAGTCTAAATTAGAAGCTAATATTATTGCATCTAGAACAGACAGTAGTGTTGGGCGTGTAGATGATGTATTTAAAAAACATGCTATTACTTTTGAAGCAGGTGTAAATGAGTCTGTAATTATTTTACTTACAAATTCGAATACGGAATGTAGACTTGATGCATTTGATATAATAGTTAAACAATAACAGATTTTAAAATTAAATATTATGATTTATAAATTAATTAAAAAAATCAATAAAAGTATTTTTATAATACCTTTTATCCTTTTAGGGCTTGTATCTTGTGTTGATAATGGATACGAAGCTTTTGTACCGCCAACAGGTAATGTAAATAACATACAACCTAGTACACTTTTTACTACAAGTACAAGTGCAGATGATAATATGTCTATTGTATTTAGAAGTTATTCTACAGATGCTGCTTCTTACTTGTGGGATTTTGGTGATGGAACAACTTCAGAAGAGGCAAATCCAGATTATAAATACACTATAGGTGGTAAGTATAATGTAAAATTAACTACTACGAGTTCAGATGGGTTAAAAGCAATAGATTCAGTAATAGTATCACCTATTTCTGTAGATTTTAATTTTTCAAATATAGACTCTAAAGTTACTTTCGAAAACTTAACTTCTGGTGCAAAATCATTAGTTTGGTATTTTGGAGACGGAGAAACTTTAACATGGGACTCTGAAAAAGATACAGAGTTAGATCCAAGTTTTAATCCATCTCACATATATAAAACGGCAGATACTTTTGGAGCTACTTTAACAGCAACTAACTTTTTAGATGTTCAGGTTTCTGTTTCAAAAAATATAGAAGGATTGGTTTTATCTACAGTGCCAGATTTTACTTTTGATGTAAACGGTCTTACTGTTCAGTTTACAGATGCTTCGCTTTTAGCAACTACACATACTTGGGATTTTGGAGATGGAACTACATCTACAGAAGTTAGTCCAATGCATACTTTTCCGGCTGAAGCTACTTATGACGTAACTTTAACAACAACCAATGAAGCAGGTGTTTCTAAATCTGAAACTAAAGCGGTTCCTGTAGGGGCTGTAAAACCTACTTTTAAAGCAATTGTTCAAAACGGTACTGCAGATGATTTTCAGGGAGAAACTGGTGATAATGCTGATGCGTGGGATATGACCCCAAATAGTAAAGTGAAATTAGATGCAGATAATGGTGTAGAATCAGATAGCCCTTATAGAGCATTATGGAATAATTCAGATTTAAATAGTTATATAGACACAGCTTTTGGAACAAATGAGCAACCAGGTTCATCTAGTGATGGTTCTTATGTGAATGGAGAAAAAACAAGGTCAGTTAAACTTGCTAATGATTCTAGACGTCTATATCAACTAGTAAAAGTCGAAGCAGGTGTTGTGTATTCTTTTACAATTGATACTCGTTCTGAAGCAGAAGGAATAAATACCGAGGTATTTATTTTAAATAATGAAATTACTTCAGAAGAAGATATCAATACAGATCCTGCAAATAATAGTAATGTAGACGCTTATTTAAATATTACAAATGATTATAATTCTAGTAAAGGATCTGCAAGTGATAATACATTTACAACGAGCACATTTACTTTTAAAGCTACTTCAAATATTGTTGTGATTTATGCAAGAGCATTAAAAGCCGTAGATAAGAATAATGAAGTATTTATAGATAATATAGATATTATTACTCCTGGGTTTTAATATAACACAAGATAGAGGATTACTATTTGAAGTAATAATTTTCTTTCAAATGATATATTATATATAGACATTTTTAAAAAAGTTTATAATAAAATAGATTACACACATTATATTTTTAAATAATGTGTGTAATTTTTTTTATGCCCACTACATTCTTATTAGGTACAACTTTTAAGTCCACTAGCAAGAATGAGAAAGCTGTTTTAGGATTTATCTTAAAGATTCACAAAAAATGATTTATATCATATTTATTAGTGCCTCATTCATTTTCTTTCATTCTAAATTTGTAAAAGCAGTTCTTTTTATTTAGAATAAACAACGTTTTTTTTGTGATGTTTATTAAATATCAGGAAGTTAATCAATGTTTATATGTGAGGTTATTTGTACTATAATGAGCTTTTTTAAGAAACTTCAGGTAGCCGAAACGTTTTTTTTAGGAAATAATTAACAAACAATTTTTTTATGTGAGAAAAAAACATATCTTTGGTAAACCAATTTGGTAAACCAGTTTGGGTGACCAGAATGTGTTTGTTTTAGAGATGCTTTAGGGCAGTGAAATTTTAAGAATTAAATATAGCAGTATTTTAACCTAAGAATTGAGCTATTAGTTTTCTCTAAAATTTAATATTTAAATTAAGTCTAATAATTCAAAACAATTAACGATGAACTTAAAAATTAAGTTAGTACTCATGTTAATGCTTTTTGTAAGTGCAGTTAATTATGCACAAGAAAGTGTAACAGTAACCGGAAGTGTAACTTCCAAAGTAGATCAACAACCTATTTTAGGGGCCAATATTATCATTGCTGGTACCACAACAGGAACTAGTACAGATTTTGATGGTAATTATCAATTAAAAGTAAAAAGTGGAGACGTTTTACAATTTTCTTATGTAGGTTTTGCTTCAAAATCAGTGACATTTACAAATCAAAAAACAATAAACGTAGCGTTAGATGAAGATGCTAGTTTGTTAGAAGAGATTGTGGTTGTAGGGTATGGTGCTAGAAAAAAGAGCGATATTACTGGTTCAGTATCATCAGTTACAGCAGATGAATTAAATGCTTTTCCTGTGTTAGACGCAGCACAAGCAATGCAAGGTCGTGCAGCTGGTGTTGTTGTACAATCTAATAATGGTGGTGAGCCAGGAGCTCCTATTAGTATTAAAATTAGAGGTAACACTTCTATTGGTGCAAGTAGTGATCCACTTATTGTTGTTGATGGTTTTATTGGAGCTAGTATGCCTCAAGCAAATGACATTAAATCTTTAGAAATTTTAAAAGATGCATCTGCAACAGCAATTTATGGTTCTAGAGGTTCTAATGGGGTAATAATGGTTACAACTAAAAAAGGTAGAAATGGTAAAATGGTTGTAGAGTTCAACTCTACATTTGCTGTACAAACCACTGCAAATAGATTAGATCTTTTAAATGCTGATGAATTTGCAACATACCAAAAAATCATTGACCCTTTATATACTCAAGGTACTGCTGATACAGATTGGCAAGATTTAATTTACACTACAGGTGCTACTCAGAATCATCAATTTTCTTTTTCAGGAGGTTCAGATAAAATAAATTTTTACGCTTCTGGTAACTATTTTAAACAAGATGGAATTATTGTAAACTCTGGTTTTGAAAAAATGACTTTCTTATCTAATATTGATGCTCAGATTTCTGATAAATTAAAATTAGGAATGAATCTTTTTGGAAGTAGAGGTACTAAAAATGGTGTTGCAACTCAATCTGATGGTTCTGTTACAGTTGGTGGAGATGATGTGATTTCTTTAGCAATGAGATTTGCTCCAGATTTAGGAGTAACAGATTCACAAGGTGTATTTACAACAAATAGTGTTGGTGACCCTGTAGATAATCCATATGCAGTAGCAACAGAAAGACAAGATGAAACTAAAACAGATAATTTTAGAATAAATTTTTATGGGAATTATGATATTTTAGAAAATCTTGCATTTAAATCAACATTTGGTTTAAGTACTAAAAATGCTACTAGAGGTATTTATCAGCCGTCATCATTAATTATTACAGCATCTAATGAAGGTGGAAAAGCTAGTTTAGCTAATACAAGAACAACAAACTTTTTAAATGAAAACTATTTAACCTATAAGAAAGAAATAGGAAAAGGTGACTTAACTTTATTAGCAGGTATTTCTTACCAAAAAAATGTTGCAGAATATTTTAGAGCTGCAGGTAATGGTTTTATCTCTGATAGTTTTTCTTACTATGCTTTAGATAAAGCAACTACATTATTACAACCAGATTCTTATTTACAGGAATACGAGATTCAATCTCAATTTGGTAGGGTAAATTATGATTATGATGATAAATATTTAATTACTGCAACTGTAAGAAGAGATGGTGCTTCTAACTTTGCTGCAAATCATAAATATGCAATATTTCCTTCTGCTGCTTTAGGTTGGAAAGTTTCTAATGAAAACTTTTTAAAAGAAAATGAAACAATTTCTAATTTAAAATTAAGAGCTAGTTATGGTATTACTGGTAATCCATCAATTCCTCCTTATGGGTCTTTAGCAAAATTATCTAGTTTGTATGCTTCTAGTAACGGACAAACTGTAAATGCAATTTCTACAGATCAAGCTGCAAACCCAGATTTAAAATGGGAATCTTCTTACCAAACAAATTTAGGGGTAGATTTAGGTTTAGTAAATAATAGAATAAAACTATCTTTAGATTATTATAATATTGATACTAAAGATTTAATTTTAACCAATGCTGGTATCCCAGAAATTTTTGGAAATACAAATACTGCAAGTTTAGCTAATTTAGGAGAAATTAATAATAGTGGTATTGAAATAGCTTTAAATACTAGAAATATTTCTAACGATAACTTTAGCTGGAATACTGATTTTAACTTATCTGCTAACAAGAATAAAGTAATTAAATTAGTAAAAGGAGCAGATGTATTTAACAACGGTGCGCCTAGTTATTTAAGTAGTTCAGGAACTACAAGAACAAATGTTTTAAGAGAAGGTGAAGAAGTTGGGTTGTTTTATGGTTATGATTATGCAGGTGTTTACCAAGGTGGTGCTTTGCCAGAAGGTACAGCAGTAACTGCCGGAAGTGTTGCAGGAGACCCATTGTTTAGAGATGTAGAGGCAGATGGTGTTATTAATGCAGAAGATAGAACTATTATTGGAAACCCTAACGCAGATTTTACTTTTGGTATTACAAACAACTTTAGCTATAAAAATTTCGATTTGAGTATCTTTTTCCAAGGTTCTCAAGGTGGTGAAATTTTTAATATGACAAATGTTGTACTGTATAATGGTGATGCAAATACTACAAGAGACAACTTAAATAATGCTTGGACACCAACAAATACAGATACAAATATACCACGTATTGGTAACAATAGTAATAGAGAATTCTCTTCTCGTTTTGTTGAAGACGGTAGTTATATAAGATTAAAAAATATTGCTTTAGGATATAATTTCCCTAGTGAAGTTATTGAAAATTTAGGTATAGATAATTTAAGATTGTCAGTAAGTGCACAAAACTTATTAACTATTACAGACTATTCTGGTTTAGATCCTGAAGTCAACTACGCAGGTTCTTCTTCTGGAAACGCAAATCAGTCTGCTAATACAGTTTCAGGATTTGATTTTGGAAACTATCCAACAGTAAAATCTGTAAACTTTAGTCTTAATATTAAATTTTAATCAATCACTTAAAAACATAGAATATGAAAACATATAAATATTTATTCTTGTTATTGATGAGTTTATCAATAGTAAGTTGTTCAGATTTAATTGAAGAACCCGTAGGAGTATTAGCTCCAGATGGTTTCTTTCAAACACCAAAAGATATACAAACAGCCGTAGACGGTGCATTTACTCACGCTATTAATGAAAAGTTTTGGGGTAGAAAATTGTCTATAGCCTTAATGTTACGTTCTGATATGGTAGATCTTGCTTCTGATGAATCAAGAAGAAGAGAGCATAATGAAATGACTACTTTAACCGATAATGGAATGATTAGTGAATTTTGGTTAAAAACATATCAAGGAATTGCAGCTGCTAATTTAGCAATTGACGGAGCTTCTTATGTAGATGTTGCTGATGAACTTAAAAACCCTGTTACTGCTCAAGCATATTTTATTAGAGCTTTTTATTACTTTCATTTAGTAAGACAATTTGGGGCCATTCCTTATATTGACGCACCTATTTCAGATGCAGCTGCCGCAACTGCTTTAAGTAGAACTCCAGTTTCTGAAGTATATACTAATATTATTTCTGATTTAGAATATGCAAAACAATGGTTACCAAATACACAAGCTTCTAGAGCAATACCTGCCAAATCTGCAGCAAGTTCATACTTAGCTTTAGTTTATTTAACAATTGGTGAATACCAAAAAGCTTTTACAGAAGCTAAGGATGTTATAAATAAGAAAGGAACTTATGGATTAGATTTAGAACCAAATTTTCAAGACTTATTCGATGCTACTAAAATAGATGCTTCAAAAGAACCAATATTTGCTTTAGATTACAATAACTTTGAAGCTCCAAATAATGGATATGATCAAATAGCACCAATGGTAGGTATTAGAGGTAATATCTTAAACGGTGGAGGTTGGTCTGTTGCAGTTCCTGCTTTAAAGGTTTATGATACTTGGGATGCAAATGATTACAGAAGAGCTGTAAGTATGGAAGACAAGGCTGTCTTTAAAGGAGATCATGATGATAATCCAGATACAGCCGATACAGAAATGCAATATGATTATACTCAATTTGGTATTGCTCCTGGTTCTCTTCACAAATTCGCTAAACAGCGTCCTTACATTGCAAAATACGGTCGTTTTCCTGGAGCCTTTGCTCGTGGTAACGGTAGAGCAACAAGTCATAACTATTCTATGATGCGTTATGCAGAAGTATTATTAATTGCTGCTGAAGCAGCTGTAGAAATAAATGATAACTCTTCAGCAACTACATATTTAAATGAAGTTAGAGCTAGAGCAAGATCTGGTGGAAGTATAGCCGAATATGGTGGTTTACCAGCTGTTACTGTAGCAGCAAGTTCTGTACCAGCAGATATTACTGGAACTGTTACCGTTGATAATGTTTTAGAAGAACGTAGACTTGAATTAGCATTTGAGTGTAAAAGATGGTACGACATTGCTAGAAGAAAAATTGGTACCACTACATTTAGTGCTTCTGGTTTAGAAGGTGCTAAGGCTGCTTTTTCTGCAGACGATTACTTAATGCCTTTACCTGGAGATGAATTAGAAAGAATGCCTAATTTAACTCAGAACCCTGGTTACTAATATTTGTATTCAAATAGTAATTAAGTTAATATATAATTAAAGTTTTATCCGAACTGTTATTAGTTCGGATAAAATCTTAATTTCGCAAAAAATCAATATTTAGAATTAATTTTCTTTAATTTAACATTTCAAAATCATATATACCTATAAAATTAGCAATTAATGAAATTAGATGTACTTACTAAAAATGAAAATCAAAAAGTTCAAAATTTAATAATTAAAGGAATCAAAGAGCTTATTAATTATAAAAATTTAGAACCTGGAGATAAGTTGCCTTCAGAAAGAATGCTTTCAGAAAAATTTGAAGTAAGTAGAAGTAATGTAAGAGAAGCAATTCAAAAACTAGAGTTTTATGGTCTTCTTAAGTCAATTCCACAAAGTGGAACCTTTGTAGCAAACATTGGTGTTGTAGCAATGAACGGAATGATAGATGATATCTTACGTTTAGAAAAATCAGATTTTAAATCACTAGTAGAAACAAGAATATTATTAGAATTAAAAACAGCAAGATTAGCTGCTTTAAGAAGAACAGATGATGATTTACTTCAGTTAAATGAAGCGCTTCAAGCATATAAAAATAAAGTAGATAATGGGGAAGAAGCTGTTCAGGAGGATTTATTATTTCATTTGGCAATAGCAAAAGCCAGTGGTAACAGTACAATGAATACCTTTATGCTAATTATTACTCCAGAGATTATTACTAATTTTAAGAAACATCATGTCTGTGATGCAAACTTATCACAAAGAGGTATAACGGATCATCAAGCTATTTTTGATGCAATCAAAGACAAGAACCCGCAACTAGCAAAACAAAAAATGAAAGAGCACTTTAGAGAACTCTACATGTATTGTTATAATATAGAGTAGTATTTTTTTGCTCTTAATGATTTGATAATAGACTGTTTAGGTGTTTGTTTTAAAAATAAATGTTTAAATAGTAGGATTTTAGTATAAAAGCGTTAATTTTGGTAAACCAAACTGGTTAACCAAAATTAAATGAGATTAACCTTAAAATAATTAAATATGAAAGTAAAAGGATTAAGGTGGTTTATTATTGGGTTGATATTTTTAGCCTCGGTAATTAACTACATTGACAGAAGTGCATTAGCTGTAATGTGGGGAAACGAAAATTTACCAGGTTCAATCTCTTACGATTTAGGCTTAACAAAAGAACATTACGGTTACATTCTTAACATTTTTATGGTAGCATACGCTTTAGGGCAATTGTTTTCTGGTAAATTGTTTGATAAAGTAGGTACGCGTATTGGTTATGTTATTAGTATTGGTATTTGGGGACTTTCTTCTTTCTTGCATTCTACAGTTAGAGGTTTTATAGGTCTTGCATTTTTTAGAAGTACATTAGGTTTGTCTGAGGCAGGGAACTGGCCAGGTGGAGTTAAAAGTAACGCAGAATGGTTTCCTATTAAAGAACGTGCAATTGCACAAGGTTTGTTTAATGCAGGCGCCTCTATTGGTTCTGTTATTGCACCGCCATTTATTGCAATGATTTTTGTAGCTTATGGTTGGAGAACTACATTTATGGTGGTTGGATCTTTTGGTCTTTTATGGATTATTCCTTGGTTTCTTATTAATAAAGCAGGACCAAAGAAACACCCTTGGATAACTAAAGAAGAGCAAAAATACATTTTAGATGGTCAAAGTCAAGCAGATCGTGATGCAAAGGAAGATGATAAAGGATTAACGTTAAAAGAAATTTTATCTCATAAAGAAGCTTGGTCTATCGTTGTTGGTCGTTTCTTTTTAGAGCCAATATGGTGGTTATTTGTAGGTTGGATGCCTATCTATTTATTCGATGTTTACGGTTTTGATGTAAAAGAAGTAGGTATGTTTGCTTGGGTACCTTATGTGGGTGCTGCTATTGGTAGTATTGCCGGAGGATATGTTTCTGGGCAAATTATTTCTAGAACAAACTCTTTAGATAAAGGTAGAAAGTATACCATTTTAATTGGTGGTGTAATAATGTTCTTAGGTTTAGTAGCAACCATATTATTTGGTAATACACCAGAACGTTTTGTAGGTATTGTATTTGTAGTATTATTTGGTTTCCAATTTGCAATTGGTAATGTGCAAACTTTACCAAGTGATTTCTTTAATGGTAAAAACGTTGGTTCGTTAGCCGGATTAGGTGGTATGGTTGGTGTATTTTCTGTTATTATTATGAACTTTCTTGTTCCTTTAGTAACTAAAGTTTCTTATACACCTGTATTTGTTGGGATTGCAATTTTTGTTCCATTAGGAGTAGGCGCAATCTATTACTTCGCTAAAGAAATTAAATCTGTAGAATAAAGACAATATTTCTAAGTGTTAATAAGTAAAGATTAAAAATAAAAAAATAATTAAAAATAATAAAAAATGAGCACATTAAACAATAAGGTTGCTGTAATTACTGGAGCAACAGGAGGAATTGGTTTTGCAGTAGCAAAAAGATTAGGAAAAGATGGTTATACTGTAATATTAAACGGTATAGAAGATGAAGCAGGTGCACAAAGAGTTAAGGAATTATCGGCTGAAGGGATTACTGCTGAGTACTACGGTTTTGATGTTACAAAAGATGAAGAGGTAACAGCAAACATCACTAAAATTGGTGAAAAATATGGTCACATAGATGTGTTAGTTAATAATGCAGGTGGTTTAGGTGGTAGATCTAGATTTGAAGAAATGACAACTGAATTTTACAGATTTGTGATGGCTTTAAACTTAGATTCAGCATTTTTTGCTTCTAGAGCAGCAATTCCTTTTCTTAAGAAAAGTGATAATGCTTCTATTATTAACTATACGTCTAATGCAGCTTGGAACGCTGGTGGACCAGGAGCTGGAATCTACGGTACTTCTAAAGCTGGAGTTCATGCAATTACAAGAGCATTAGCTAAAGATTTAGCAGAATATGGTATTAGAGTAAACGCAGTATCTCCGGGTACAATTGATACTCCTTTCCATGCGCAAATTAAAGCTACTAAGCCAGAAGTTTTTGCTTCTTGGGCAAATAGTATTATGTTAGGAAGATTAGGTCAGCCAGAAGATGTTGCTGGTGTTGTTGCTTTCTTAGCAAGTAAAGATGCTGCTTTTATTACTGCAGAAACTATCCAAGTTGGTGGTGGTCAGGCATTAGGTATCTAAAAAGTTTTTTCAATTATATTTTATATTTTTTAATAAAACCGTTTTGTAATATTTACAAGGCGGTTTTTTTTATTTTTAGTTTAAATAGTTCATGTAATACCAAATGAATTTAATCAGTTATTTTGATGTTTATTTGGTATAAAACGGGCATAAAAAAAGCCTTTAGAAAATAAATTCTAAAGGCTTTTTAAATTATTATTTAGAAGTTTTTACAACTTGAAAGCTTCTTTAATTGCATCTACATAGTCTAATTTTTCCCAAGTAAAAGTTTCTACCTCTTCGCTCGTAGTTTCTCCCATAGGATTTGTAAATGTAACTGTTTTTACTTCTGGGGTTCTTCCCATGTGACCATAAGCAGCGGTTTCAGAATAAATAGGTGTTCTTAATTTTAAACGTTTTTCTATAAAATAAGGACGCATATCAAAAATAGCTTCTACTTTTTTGCTGATTTCTCCATCAGTTAAATCAACAGTAGCTGTACCATACGTTTCAACATTTATACTTGTTGGTTTTGCAACACCAATTGCATAAGAAACTTGTACCAAAACTTCTTTACAAAGTCCGGCAGCAACTAAGTTTTTAGCAATATGTCTTGTAGCATACGCTCCAGATCTATCAACTTTAGAAGGATCTTTTCCAGAGAAAGCACCACCACCATGAGCTCCTTTTCCACCGTAGGTGTCTACAATAATTTTTCTACCTGTTAAACCAGTATCACCGTGAGGCCCACCAATTACAAAAACACCTGTTGGGTTAATGTGATAGGTAATGTTGTCTGTAAATAATTTCTGAAGATGCTCAGGTAATTTTGCAACCACTCTAGGAATTAAAATTTCAACAATATCTTTTTTAATTTTTGCTAACATTACGTCATCAGACTTGTCAAAATCATCATGCTGAGTAGAAATTACAATAGCATCAATTCTTTGCGGTACATTATCATCAGAATACTCAATAGTTACTTGAGATTTAGCATCTGGACGTAAATAAGGAATATCTTTATTTTCTCTACGTAAAGCTGCTAATTCAATTAACAATCTATGAGAAAGTTCTAACGCCAAAGGCATGTAGTTTTCAGTTTCATCAGTAGCATAACCAAACATCATTCCTTGGTCTCCTGCACCTTGTTCTTCTGGGTTTGCTCTATCAACACCTTGGTTAATATCTGGAGATTGTTCGTGGATTGCAGATAAAACGCCACAAGAGTTTCCATCAAACATATAAGCTCCTTTGGTATAACCAATTTTGTTAATTACATCTCTAGCAATTTTCTGTACATCTAAATACGTTTTAGATTTTACTTCTCCTGCTAAAAATACTTGACCGGTTGTTACCATGGTCTCACAAGCAACTTTACTAGATTTGTCGAATGCTAAAAAGTTATCGATTAAAGCATCAGAAATTTGATCGGCAATTTTGTCTGGGTGTCCTTCAGAAACACTTTCTGAGGTAAATAAATATGACATAATAAATCTTTTTTTATAATATTAAAAATGATTCCTTGATACAAGGTAAAAAGGTTTCTTTAAAATTTGTCTTTCCTGTAAATACAGGGTTAAAGAAAAATAAAAAGAGATTGCATGAGTCGCTAAAAGTAGTAGAAAATTACTGCTTTAGCATTTTTTGTTTCAGCTGAAAAATAAATCAGCGTCAGAGGTTGCAATCAGTTCAAATTTTTCCTCTAAAATTCTTTGCAAAGTTACAGCTTAAATTCTAATAACATAATTTTTCAGCATAATATTTTATTATGGTATCATCAATAAAAGTAAAACTACCGTTTACTATTTGTTTGATAATTATTAAACAAAGGCTTTTTAGTATGATATTTATATTTCTAAAAAATAAATGGCTTTTTTCTTTGATATTAAATTTTTCTAAACATATATTTGCATTCAGAAAGTTCAATAACTTATCGAAATGTTATCAAGAAAGGTGGAGGGAAAGACCCGTTGAAACCTTAGCAACCCTTTTCGTGAGGAAAAGAAGGTGCTAAATTCTACTTAATTTCAGATTCATTTATCAGAAATTGGATAGATAACCCAAAAAACAACTATACTTCCGTGTATTTGTAAAATTCTTAATAACATTTTTCTAGTAAGTACATCAAATTTTTGATGCATTCGACTTTTGGTTTAATCATTTATTAACTCAAAAAAAATAGAAAAATGAGTACGCACAAATTAGCAACAAACGCACTACACGCAGGGCATGATGTAACACAAAATGGAGGAACAAGAGCAGTTCCTATTTACCAAACATCATCATACGTTTTTAACAACTCAGAACATGCTGCAAACCTTTTTTCATTAAAAGAATTAGGTTTTATTTATACCCGATTAAACAACCCAACAAACCAAATTTTACAAGATCGTTTAGCGGCTGTAGAAGGCGGAATTGGAGCCGTAGTTTTTGCCTCTGGTACAGGAGCAATTGCAACGGGTTTATTAACGCTTTTAAAAGCAGGAGATCATATTGTGGCCTCAAGTAGTTTATACGGTGGAACCTATAATTTATTAAGTGTAACTTTACCAAGATTAGGTATTACAACTACGTTTGTTGATGCTGATAATCCAGATAATTTTGCAGCTGCAGTTCAAGAGAACACTAGAGCATTTTTTGTAGAATCTTTAGGGAACCCGAAGTTAGATGTGTTAGATTTAGAGGCTATTTCTGAACATGCAAAAGCAGCAGAAGTTCCTTTTATAGTTGATAATACAGTGGCAACACCGGCATTATTGAATCCTATTAAGCATGGAGCAAATCTTGTAATTCATTCTTTAACAAAATACATAGGCGGACAAGGAACTTCTCTAGGAGGTGCAATTATTGATGCTGGAACTTTTAACTGGGCAAACGGAAAATTCCCTGAATTTACAGAGCCTTCTGCAGGGTATCATGGTTTAAAATATCATGAAGCTTTAGGTGCAGCGGCGTTTACTTTTAAATTGATTTTAGAAGGATTACGTGATTTCGGTGCAGCTTTAAGTCCAACAAACGCATTTAATATTATTCAAGGTTTAGAGACTTTACCAGTTAGAATTAAGCAGCATTCTAAAAATGCATTGGCTTTGGCAACTTGGTTAGAGGCGCAAGAAGAGGTTACTTGGGTAAACTACCCTGGTTTAGAAAGTAATAAATACAAAACGTTAGCAGATAAATACTTGCCTAAAGGACAAAGTGGTTTGGTAACTTTTGGAGTAAAAGGTGGTTTTGAAGCAGCAAAAACAATCGCTGATAATACCAAATTATTCTCTTTATTAGCAAATATTGGTGATACAAAATCATTAATTATTCACCCAGCAAGTACAACACATCAACAATTAGATGAAGCAGCACAAGCTAGTGCAGGTGTAAGTCAAGATCTAATTAGATTGTCTGTAGGTATTGAAGATTTAGAAGATTTAAAAGCAGATTTAACAGCAGCTTTTTCAAAAATATAATAACACAAAATCCTGCAAGGTTTTTAAAACCTTCTAGGTTTAATTTTAATTATAATTGGAACATCCATTACAACATATCAAAATAAAAGATTTTACTACAGAATCGGGTGCCTTAATCTCAGAAATGAATTTAAGCTATCAAGTTTTTGGTCAAGATTTAGGGACAGCTCCTATCATTTTGGTAAACCATGCACTTACAGGTAACTCTTATGTTGCGGGTAAAGAAGGTTGGTGGCGAGATATTGTTGGAGATGAAAAGGCGATTAATACTAAAACCTATACCATTTTATCCTTTAATATTCCTGGTAATGGTTTCGATGGAATTTTAATTGATAACTATAAAGACTTTATTGCTAGAGATGTTGCAAAGATATTTTTAGAAGGTTTATCAATTTTGAAAATTGATAAATTATTTGCATTAATTGCAGGTTCTTTAGGTGGAGGAATTGCCTGGGAAATGATGGTGTTAAACAACAATTTAACGCAACATTTTTTACCAATTGCAACCGATTGGAAATCTACAGATTGGTTAATTGCTAATTGTCAAATTCAAGAACAATTTTTGGTGAATTCTAGCAATCCTGTTCATGATGCAAGAATGCACGCTATGTTGTGTTACAGAACGCCAGAAAGTTTTAAAGAACGTTTTCATCGTTCTAAAAAAGAAGATTCAGATATTTTTGATGTAGAAAGTTGGTTGTTGCATCACGGAAAATCATTGCAAGAACGGTATCAATTATCTTCTTATAAGTTAATGAATCAATTATTAAAAACGATTGATGTTACTATTGGAGGACAAAAAGATATTGAGATTTTAGATAAAATTAATGCCAATATTCATATTATAGGTGTGGATTCAGATTTGTTTTTTACTGCGGAAGAAAACAGAGAAACGCATAAAAAGTTAGCATTAACAAAAGACAATGTTACCTATAATGAAATTAACTCTGTGCATGGTCATGATGCTTTTTTGATGGAGTATGACCAGTTGCAAAAAATTATTGAGCCTATTTTTAATAAAGATTATAGAGAAAAGAAGATGAAAGTTTTAAAATTTGGAGGAAAATCTTTAGCCAATGGTGAAGGATTAGAAAATGCAATAGAAATTATTGCAAGTAAATATAAAGCCGGAATAAAAGTAACGGTTGTAGCTTCTGCAAGAGGGAATTCTACAAACGAGCTAGAAGCTATTTTAGAAAAGGCAGCGTCAAAAAAGGAGTATAAAACCAAGTTTGAAAAGTTTAAAACATATCAATTAGAACCAAATAATTCTGTAGATTTTTCCGATGAATTTTCTAAATTAAAAACTATTTTTGAGGGTGTTTCTTTATTGGGAGATTATAGTCATAAAATTAAAGATGAGGTTTTAGCACAAGGCGAATTATTATCAGTAAAAATGGTAGCAAGTTTGTTAGAGAAAGAAAATATTGCTGCAAATGCTGTAGATTCTAGATCTTTAATTATTACGGATGAAAACTTTGGAAATGCACAACCTATTACTGCGGTTTCTAAAGAAAATGTAATTACCTATTTTAAAGAAAATAACGATACCATAAATGTTGTTTCTGGTTTTATTGCAGCTAACAAAAAAGGAGAAACCACTACTTTAGGTAGAAATGGTAGTAATTATACTGCAGCTTTATTGGCTAATTATTTAGATGCAGATGAATTACAGAATTATACACATGTAAGCGGAATTTTTACAGCAAATCCAGACTTAGTGGCAGATGCTAAAAAGATTGAGCAATTATCGTTCTCAGAAGCGAATGAAATGGCCAATTTTGGAGCAACTATTTTACATGCAAAAACCATTATTCCGTTATTAGAGAAAAATATCAATCTTAGAATTTTAAACACATTCCATAAAGAAGATAAAGGAACTTTAATCACCTCAGAATCTTCATCAGCAAAAGGAATTAAATCCATTGCAACTATAGACAATGTTGCTTTACTAAATTTTGAAGGTAGAGGTTTGTTGGGTAAAGTAGGTGTTGATGCACGTATTTTTAAGGTTTTAAGTGATCGTGATATTAGTGTAAGTATTATTGCACAAGGTTCGTCAGAAAGAGGAATCGGTTTTATTATTGATGCAGATAGAGCGGTTGAAGCAGTTTCTGCTTTAGAAAAAGAGTTTGAAAATGATTTTTATTCACAAGATGTAAATCATATTTCTATAGTAAGTAATGTTGCTGTAATTTCTATTATCGGTCAAGATTTAAGTGAATTTCATCATCCTTATAATGCATTAATCAAAAACCAAATAGTACCACTCTTATTTAATAACACGGTTACTGGGAAAAATGTGAGTTTGGTGGTTAAAAAAACCGAATTACACAAAGCCGTAAATGTAATTCATGGTCAGGTTTTTGGAGTTACTAAAAAAATAAACATTGCTGTTTTCGGGAAAGGTTTGGTTGGCGGAACGTTAATTGATCAAATTATAGAAAATACACAATCTGTTTTAGAACGTAGAAAAATTCAACTGAATGTTTTTGCCGTAGCAAATTCTAAAAAAGTATTGCTAAATAAAAACGGGGTTTCTAAAAATTGGAAACAAAATCTATTAGAAAACGGAGAAGAAAATGTAACTGTAGATGATATCATCGCTTTTGCAAAAGCAAATCATTTCGAAAATCTAATTGCAGTAGATAATACCGCAAGTGTCAATTTTGTAAGTAATTACATTCCGTTTATAGAAGCTGGTTTCGATTTGGTTTCTTGTAATAAAATAGCCAATACATTATCGTTCGATTTTTACAAAGAAGTAAGAGCGAAGTTAAAAGAATATAAAAAACAATATCTGTACGAAACCAATGTTGGTGCAGGTTTACCATTAATTGATACGATTCGTTTATTACATGAATCAGGAGAGAATATCACCAAAATTAGAGGGGTGTTTTCTGGAAGTTTGAGTTATTTATTCAATACTTTTTCTGCGGAAAATGTTCCTTTTTCTAAAACCTTGCAAGAAGCAATTGATAAAGGATTTACAGAGCCAGATCCTCGTGAAGATTTAGGAGGAAATGATGTTGCTAGAAAATTATTAATTTTAGCAAGAGAACTAGAATTAGAAAATGAGTTTGATGAGGTTGAAATTAAGAATTTAATTCCAGAGAATTTAAGAAACGGTTCTGTTAAAGATTTCTTAGGGAATTTAGAATTATTGAATGACGAATATCAAAAATTAAAAGAAAATCAAGAGGAAAACCATGTTTTACGTTATATTGGTGAATTAAGTGGAGATTTATCTCAAAATAAAGGGAAATTAGAAGTAAAATTAGTTTCTACAGATAAAAGTACTCCTTTAGGTTCTTTAAAAGGTTCTGATGCAATTTTTGAAATTTATACAGAATCTTACGGAGAACAGCCAATTGTAATTCAAGGAGCAGGAGCGGGAGCAAGTGTAACTGCAAGAGGGGTTTTTGGAGATATATTAAGATTAGCAAAACATAATAATTAAATAATAGTCAGTTTTTGGTTGGCAGTATTTCAGTCAATCACGATTTAAAAAAAGAAACAAGATTAAAAAGAGACAAGAATCAAGACGAAAAAATAAGAGAATTATCAATTTTTGTCTTGGCTCTTGATTCTAAAAGCGAAAGCGGTCTAACAATCTAATAATTACAATGAGCAAACATTTCGAAACAGCAGCAATTAGAAGTCAAACAGAAAGAAGTCAGTTTTCTGAACATTCTACACCTTTATATTTAACCTCTAGTTTTGTTTTTGACGATGCAGAAGACATGCGTTCATCCTTCGCAGAAGAAAAAGAACGTAATTTATATAGTCGTTTTACAAATCCTAACACAACAGAATTTGTAGATAAAATTGTGGCAATGGAAGGAGCAGAGGCAGGGTATGCTTTTGCAACGGGAATGGCAGCTATATTTTCATCATTTGCGGCTTTGTTGAGTGCTGGAGATCATATTGTTTCTTGTAGATCTGTATTTGGTTCTACACATGGTATGTTTACTAATTATTTACCAAAATGGAATATTGAAACTTCTTATTTTAAAGTTGATGAGGTAGATTTGATTGAGAGTTTAATTAAAGAAAATACAAAAATTCTTTATATAGAAACACCAACAAATCCTGCAGTTGATATTTTAGATTTAGAGTTGATTGGTAAAATTGCTAAAAAACACAATCTTATTTTTATTGTTGATAATTGCTTTGCTACACCTTATATACAACAGCCAGTTAAATTTGGTGCAGATTTAGTAATTCATTCTGCAACAAAATTAATTGACGGTCAAGGAAGAGTCTTAGGTGGTGTAACGGTTGGTAGAGCAGATTTGTTAAGAGAAATCTATTTGTTTGCAAGAAATACAGGGCCAGCAATGTCTCCGTTTAACGCTTGGGTTTTATCTAAAAGTTTAGAAACTTTATCTATAAGAGTAGAAAAACATTGTGAAAATGCTTTAAAAGTTGCTCAGTTTTTAGAAGATAATGAAAATGTAGAGTTTGTAAAATATCCGTTTTTAAAATCACATCCTCAGTATAAAGTAGCTAAAAACCAAATGAAATTAGGTGGAAACATTGTTGCTTTCGAAATTAAAGGAGGAATTGAAGCTGGAAGAAAATTTTTAGATGCCATAAAAATGTGTTCATTGTCTGCTAATTTAGGAGATACAAGAACTATTGTTACGCATCCATCTTCTACAACTCACGGACGTTTGTCTGAAGAAGATAGATTAGAAGTTGGTATTACAAATGGTTTGGTAAGAGTTTCTGTTGGTTTAGAACATGCAGATGATATTATTGCTGATTTAAAACAAGCTTTAAATAATAATTAATAATAGATATTTTGGTTGTTTAAAGAGTTGGTTTTAATCTCTTTATTTAATTAAATAATAATTTTATTTAAAATTACAGTAAATTGGTTAACCAATTTTGTACTTTTAAAAATTCAATTATTAATGTCATTATTTTTATGAAAATTTCTTTCAGATTATTGTTTCTTGGTTCATTATTTTTATCTTTTTTTTCTTGCAGCTCCGCAGATTCCAAAGAGGAGGTATTAGATGTTTTGTCGTTATCTACGCTTTCTGAATTTTCTGCAAATCAAGAAACACAAACCGTTGAGGTAACTGCGAATGCCTATTGGTACACGAGTAATAATAATAGTTGGATTACCATTACGCCTACAAACGGAACAAATAATAGAACCATAGATATTTCTGTAAAAGCAAATTCAGAGTATAATAAACGTACAGGAATAATCACAGTTATTGGTGGTGATTTATCAGAATCTTTAACAGTTACACAAGCTGCAAGAGAAGAAGCTTCAGGGGAATTAGACGCAAGTAAAGCACCTTCACAAAATTTTGATTTAGCTACTTGGAATTTAAGTATCCCAGAGAATAAAGGCAATGGAACTGCAAAAACAATTACGGTAAGCGAAATTAATAGCGAATATGAAAATAGTAAATATTTTTATACTGCAGATGATGGCGGAATGGTTTTTAAATGTCCAGTTGATGGATTTAAAACATCTACAGGTACAAGTTATACTAGAGTTGAGTTTCGTGAAATGTTAAGAGGAACCAATACTAGTATAGATACCAAAGGAGTTAATAAAAATAATTGGGTTTTTGGCACTGCTCCGCAAGCGGATAAAACAGCTGCAGCGGCTTTTGACGGAGAAATGTCTGCAACACTTTCTGTAAATCATGTAACTACTACCGGAGATTCTAGTCAACAAGGACGTGTTATTGTAGGACAAATTCATGCAAATGATGATGAACCAATTCGTCTTTATTATAGAAAATTAAAAGATAATCCCTTAGGGTCAATTTATTTTGCTCATGAACCTATTACTGGAAGTGAACAATGGCATGAAATGATTGGTTCTAAAGATAGTTCTACTTCAAATCCTTCAGATGGAATAGCACTTGATGAAAAATTTAGCTACAATATTAAAGTTGTTGGAGATACTTTAACAGTTACAATAACTAGAGAAGGTAAAGCAGATGTTGTTAAAACCGTAAATATGTTAAATAGCGGTTATAATAATGGTGGACAATACATGTATTTTAAAGCAGGAGTTTATAATCAGAATAACACTGGAGATGCAGATGATTATGTACAAGCTACTTTTTATGCTTTAGAAAAATCGCACACTACAGATTAATATTTTTGCTGAATAAAAACAAAAAGTCAAACTCAGTAATAAAAATTTGAGTTTGACTTTATTCGTTTAAAGATTTACTTTTCTAAAGTTTGAACTTGAAGAATAGCAGAACTAATTTGCCCACCATTATCTGTAAATTTTACAGCAATTTTATTCTCACCTTCTTTTAAGATATTAATATCAACAGGTATTTCTAAAGTTCCAAAAAACTGTTTTCTATTATGTTGATTGTAGCCTCTAATAATATCCATATTTATAGTTACTGGTATTTCATTAACCTCTACAATTGGCATTAACGATGCATTTTTATCTCTTCCAATACTAATTCTTAATGTAGCTTTTCCTTTACCTTTTTTTACATTCTTAAAAGTAAAATTAGAAAATGTATTTGCTTTAATAGTTGTTAAATAAGTATCTGTATAGTATTTTTTACTATGTATCGTATTCTCAAATTTAATTTTCTTTTTAAAGTTATAGGTAATAACTATGGTTTCTCCATAAGCAATCTCAATGTTCTTTGGAGCCTCTTTTTGCTTTTCAATAGTTAATTCTGGTACTTTATCTCTAAAAATATTTAACCTCTTAATTTCCGTATTTTTTAAATTTTTAGAATTCACTACTTCTAAATTTACTTGTTGCGTTTCATCATTTAAATTATTTAAAACCACATATAAATTTTTTCCATCTACAAAAGCTTGCGTTTGTACATCAATATTTGCAGAATTAAAGGCAACTCTATCTCCTTTTACGTCTTTCCATATTTCAAAATAGTATTTTCTTGGGGTAAATTCCCACTCACCAGATTCTGTTTTATTCCATAAAGAAGCTTTAGAAAAACGGAAAGTAGGTTTTACTTTACCAGTAGAAAAAGGTATGGTAAGTTCAATATCATCACCTCTTTCAATAAAATTCATAAGCATGTGAATTTGAGAACGTACCGCTTGCGAATTTTCTACAGGTTCAAAATTACGTGTATCTGGAAAATTTGGTTGATCTTGCACCAAACGTCCAAATTCTGTTACCGCAATTGGTTTTACAACATGTAGTTTTTTATAACTATATGCTTCAATTAGATCTAAAATTGCCTCTGAATTAGAGCCAGATCTACGACCACCAGCATTGTTAACATTTCCACTTCCATCATAAAGATGCACAGAAAATAAGTCCATTTCTTCACCTGCTATGTCAATAAACTTTTTGTAACGCGTATTCCAAACATAAAAGTCTTTGCTTTCAAATTCGGGAAAAGCCGAAGCATAACCCATTATTTTCATGTTTTTTAATTCTGATGCAGCATGTACCTTTTTACCTAAATCTCTATGAAATTCGCACATTTTGGTAATGATCTTATCAATCTTTTCTTTATCATATTTTTTATTGTTTTTCTTTGGATAAAAATCATTTGCATGCACCATTGGCTCATTAAAAGGTTCAAAATACTTAGGTAGATTATCTTCCTGATAGCGATAATAATCAACTGCAAAATCTGCGGCTTTATTAGAAAATTCTGTAACATCCGTAAGGCTATAATCTATTTCTTTTTGATAAAAAACATATTTAGCTCTACCAGAATCTACATGGCCATTTACATCTCTAATTCCGCTATGCAATTTTTTAATTTTCGGAAACTTCCCCTTTTTTATTCTTGCAATAGGATTTCCTAATCCCCTAGAACCTCTATAATCAGATCTAATATTATATGTACTAATAAATTCAGAAAGTTCTTTGTCTGGTTTATTAAATTTAGAGTGAATATTAAAATATTTGTCTCTATTAAAGCTTGATGATTCTCCTACAAATCGTTTAGTTTTATAATCTATTGTAATTTTTGATTGTCCAAAAATTGGAGAAAAATAGAATGTAAAAACGATGAAAAAGATATTTATTGTATGTTTCATTTTTAAGCGATGGTTATTTTAAAATAATTAATTTTTTAGTTGCAATCGTTTTATTTTTGCTTTTTAATTGAATAAAGTAGACTCCAGGTCTAAAGTTAGATGTATTTATCTTGTTGTCTATTTTTGAAATTTCTTTAGATTTTACAAGTTTAGAATTGATATTATAAATATTTGCAAATAAATTTTCAGCAAAATTAGTTTCAATAAACACAGCATTTTTAGTAGGGTTAGGGTATGTTCTAAATATTGTACTTGATAAAACATCTTTAGTTGAAAGTGTTTTTTCTAATATAATAATTGGTTCTATTCCCTGACTTTTACTTTCATTATTACTATTAGTTGCTTTTGCAAATAGATAATAGAAGTCTTCAGTTGGCAAATCGGCTGTTGGTGTAACCCCAGTTAAAGGAATATCAACTGTTATTGTTCCAGATTCTTGACCTACTGCTTCTTCTAAATTTAAGGTAACATCTTTCACTACATTCCACCCGTTATCTTTATGAATATGTCTTAATTTAAGAATTATAGGGTCTTTAATTGTTTTAAATGAACCTGCATGATAGTTTAGCGTAACCTCCATAGTTCCTTCGCTTGTATAAGACCCATTTCTATATTTATCAATATCATCAAAAGCAATTGATTGCGGAATGTTCTCTCCTATTTGTAACGTAGCTTCTCCGTAAATAGAAGTATTCTCATTAGAAGTTGCTCTAATAGTTACAATACCAGCTAAAAGAGCTGTAATTACTCCATTTTGATCTACTTTTGCTATTTCTTCACTTAAACTAGACCAAGTAATAGACTTATCATCTGCATTATTTGGTAGAACTTCTGTTGTAAAAGTTATAGTTCCTCCAACAACAATATTAGCTGCTGATGGTGTAACATTAACCGATGCTACATCTACGTCAAAAAAGTCTATAATTGTTATTTCACTTGTTGCTATTAATGTATTGTTAACTAAGCTAGTTGCAGTTATTGTAGCTTTTTCGCCTACGTTGCCTTTAGCAGTTAATATTCCATTAGCATCAATAGAAATAATTGCAGCATTCGAAGAAGACCATGTTGCGTTATTGTTTGCATTTGTAGGGGTTGTAATTACGTTTAATTTTGTTGTGTTTGTACCGGCTCTAACGTTTCCTGGATTTGGGGTTAAACTTAAAGCTGTAAGAGTTTCGTAAGGACGAATTTCTTCTGGCAGTTGAATGGCTAAATCCGGACCTTGATTATTGATATTGTGCGCTAAATATGAAGTGTCATAAAAAGCGATGTAATCTATAATAGTTGAATTAGACCTTCCTTTTAAATAAAAAGTATATGTTTCTCCTTCAATAAAATTATAAAAAGCACCATTACTACCATTGTGTTCTAGGTTTATACAAGTACCCCATCTATTAGGTCCTCTACCAAACATTTTATGAAAAGTTCTTAAATCAGATTCTGTATGTTTAGCATTACCACTGGTAAAGTTTCCTTCCATCTTTACGTAAATATCATTTCTGGCATCAGCTAGCTCCCACTTTACTTCAGTTCCATCTGGAAGTGTACGTATTGTAAACTTTTTGCCAGTTCCGGTATATTCTTCTAAAGGAGAACTCATGCGCATAGCTAGTTGATATGTTCCTGTCTTAGGACATGTAAAATTATATTCTAATTCGCTATTAGCGCCTTGCCAAGGTCCAGTATATTGAAAATAAGTTTTGTTCATTGGTGAAGGAGAACTTGCTTTTACATTGTAAAAATCTTCATCTAAATAATTGGTGTCTCCTTCTTTTATAACTTTCCAGTTATTTCCAAGAGGTGTATTTGTGTCTTCTGCCTCAAAAACGATATAATCATCTCCATATTTAATATTACTTTGGGCATTTGTTTTATTGGTTCCTATTAAAATAAGAAAGGAAATAAAAAAAAGAATTGTAATTTTTTTAATCATACGTTTAGAATTTTGGATTTATGTAAATATCTATATCTTAAACTGTTTTTAGGGGAACAAATGTTCTCTTTGAGAATACATATGAACATTTAATAAATTAAAACAATTAAAGATTTGTGTAATTTTATTTATTGAATTCATCCTTTTTTTTTACTCTTAGAAGTTTATCCTACTATTTTAGTATGGTAATTACATTAAATTATGTATTTTTGTTATATGCTATCAAAGAAAACAAAATACGGAATTAAGGCGCTTACCTATTTGGCAAGACAAGAAGATAAAACACCTGTTTCTATTGCCACAATTTCTAAAAGTGAAAGTATTTCTTTAAAATTTTTAGAAAGTATTTTGTTAATTCTACGTAAAAACGGATTGTTAGCCTCTAAAAAAGGAAAAGGTGGAGGTTATTATCTTCTACAAGAACCTGCAGAAATACAAATGACTACAGTTATGAGAATTTTAGATGGTCCTATTTCTATGGTTCCCTGTGTTAGTTTAAATTTTTATGAAAAGTGTGCTGATTGTCCTGATGAAAATGCTTGTGCTGTTCATAAATTAATGGCTAAAGTAAGAGATAGTTCTTTACAGATTTTTAAAAATACAACACTTGCAGATTTATGCAACTTCAAATAAAACAAGTAAATTCTTGCTATTTTATTTTTGTTAACGCTTAATTTTTCTCTGTTTATCGAAACAAGAATACCTATTTCAACTGTATTTTTGTAAGTAGACGAAGATTTGTTATTAATGATATACGGCTTAAGTTTGTTTTTGATATTTATATGGTCTGTTAAATAATTAAAATCCCAGGTCAATAAATGATCTGAGATTTTTTATTAAATTTCAATTCTGAATAACTTTTTTTACTTAGGTTATATATAATTATTTCATTCTTTAAACCACAAATCACCGCCGTAAGAAGTAATAGTGAATTTCCCGTTTTTATCATTTAAATGTACTCTCCAGCAATCATCACCATTACCACACTTTCCATAATAAGCAATGTCAGTATAACCATCTCTGTTAAAGTCACCAGCAACTGGAGCACTAACAGGATCTTCTCCTTTAAACCACATATCACTACCATAAGAAGTGACAGTAAATTTCCCGTTTTTATCATTTAAATTTACTCTCCAACAATCATCACCATTACCGCATTTTCCATAGTAAGCAATATCGGTATAACCATCTCTATTGAAATCACCTGCTACTGGAGCGTTGATTGGTTTGTCATCTTTAAACCACATATCACCACCGTAAGAAGTAACAGTAAATTTTCCGTTTTTATCATTTAAATGTACTCTCCAGCAATCATCACCATTACCGCATTTTCCATAGTAAGCAATATCAGTATAGCCATCTTTATTGAAATCACCAGCAACTGGTGCACTAACAGGTTTGTTGTCTTGAAACCACATATCACCACCGTAAGAAGTAACAGTAAATTTTCCATTTTTATTATTTAAATGTACTCTCCAACAATCATCACCATTATTACACTTACCATAATAAGCAATATCAGTATAGCCATCTTTATTGAAATCACCAGCAACTGGAGCACTAACAGGTTTGTCTCCTTTGAACCAAATATCACCGCCGTAAGAAGTAACAGTAAATTTTCCGTTTTTATCATTTAAATGTACTCTCCAACAATCACTACCATTATTACACTTACCATAATAAGCAATATCAGTATAGCCGTCTTTATTGAAATCACCAGCAACTGGTGCATTAACTGGTTTATCTCCTTGAAACCACATATCATCACCATAAGAAGTTATATTAAATTTCCCGTTTTTATCGTTTAAATGTGTCCTCCAACAATCACTACCATTACCGCATTTACCGTAATAGATAATATCTAAATATTTTTTTCTTGTTAAACTATGTGGTTTTGTTTGGGTAATAGTGTTACTTTTAAGGCTTTTTAATTTTGTTTTATTATTCGTTGATATTGTTCTATTTTGAACATTTTTGATTGTGGTTTTTTTAGCAGATTTTAAACCCTCAATTTTCTTTATGGGTTTTAATTCTTCCAAATCAGTATTAAAATATCCAACTACTGGCTTAGAATGATAGGAATAAATTTTCTCTTTTAACTCATATTTAAATGTAGGTATTGAATAAATAATATGCTGATAACCCGACTCTACAGTTTTAAAGAGACAATCACTATTATTAAAAAAATTACATCCACCCATTTCTTCGTGCCCAAAATTTAGCCAATGTTGTTTGTACCAACCAAGATCTGTATTTTCTTCTTTCCATGCAAATGCACGAATACTTTCGCTTATAATTCCACTAACTTTGTCTCCAGAATGAACAATATACACTTTTAAATTATCTCTTTTTTCTGTTGGAAATGTTACATCCATATTTACTTTCCAACAATATTTATTGTTATAATCGTTAGGGTTTTTAAGTTTGTCATTTTTGCTATTAATAGGAAGATATTCTTCAATTTGTCTTTTAAATATCAGGTTAGGAAGTTTGAATAGTAAATTTGGAGTTTTTGCCAATACGGGGTTTGCGGCTACAGGATCATAACCTTGCACAATTAATGGTATATTAGTGTAGGTGGAATTACTTCTTAAACGGCTGCCAAGTCGAAATGCAAGTGCACCACCTCTACTTTGCCCCGACAAGACAATGACTTCCACATTTGAAGGGTTAAATTTTGAAGTTAGTAAATTAAAGAACGCAGTCTCTCTGCGCTTTGTTTCATTCTCGGATTGGAAGTAACCAAGTCTTGCGTCAAAAGCTAATACAAAAAGTGTTGATTCTTCTGGGAATTCTCCTGATTTGATGAGTTTAGAAGCTAATGATAAGTTATTTAAGTTACTTGTAGTTTCTAAGTTATCGCTATGTCTAAGACCTTCTTTATAATTGTTTGGTTGTCCTGTAAGTACATTTGTGTATCCATTTCCGTAATTACCCGTGGTTAATCCATCACTACCCGTTGGGTCATCGCTTTGTTGACCAGCAGCGATAAAAACAACTCTCTTAACCTTGTCTTTTGCAGGTTCACTTATTATTGAGATATAGGTATCTTGTCTGCCAGTTTTGCTAACACCAGAATCTCTCCAATAAGGTAGTTTACTGTGATCATTATTTTTGCTGTTAGTTACTCTCATGAGCTGCACTTTAATGTCTTGTGCAAATGAATGTTGATTAAAAAACATAAAACATAAGGTGATGATAGAAAACAGTTTTTTCAATTTGGAAGTATTTTGATTTTTCATAGTTGCTAATTAAAGATTATTTTAAATTTATAACAACGGTGTTTTCCTCCTTTTTTAATAAGTTTTTCCCCTGCTTATTCAAATGTATTTTTTAGTAAATGTTTATAAAGTGTCATTTAATTATCTGTAGAGTTTATTCGATTATTGGTTTTCCTCAATGAATGCCAACTGTTTTTTGTAGATGTATAGGATGATATATTATGCTGTTACTCTTACTGCTTATAACAGTTTTTTAAATTCTAAATAGGTTTCTTGGTTTTTTTATAATTGATACTGTGATTCATTACTTTTTAAGGTTTATGGGATAATTATAATTTTAAAATTCACTTGGTAAATGATATGTTTTTAAAGTGTTTTAAAAATATATTAGTACTACAACCTTGTAGTAGTGAAATATCTTTAAATTTTTTACCTTTTTTTTATTAATCTACTAATTATGTAGGGTTTTAGAAATTATTAACAATTTTTCTCGACCTATTAGAAAGTTTTGAAGTATGTTTGCATACCCTACTAAAGCAGTAGGATAATTATTTGAATTAATTTTTTTTATGATTTTAGACCAAATCATTTTTAGCAAAAAAGCACAGAGTAAAGGTTTTGAAGAAGATAAGTCTTCTGAAAAACCTTTACGAAGTGTGCTAAAAGCACTAAGCTGGAGGGTTGTTGGTACTGTAGATACTTTAGTGGTATCTTATTATGTAACTGGTGAGTTTACGTTAGCAGCATCAATTGCTTCGGTAGATTTTTTAACAAAATTAGTTTTATACTTCTTACACGAGCGAGTATGGAATAAAGTAAAATGGGGAAAGTAATGAGTTTAGACTTAGAACAAATAAACGGAGAATTAAAAGGTAAAAGTCCAGCAGAAATTATAGCTTGGGCTATTTCTTTTGCAAAAAATCCAGTAATTACTACCAACTTCAGACCATATGAAGTTGCAATTTTAAAAGCGGTTACGGATGTGCAAAAAGACATTAAAGTAATTTGGTGCGACACTGGTTACAATACGATGCAGACGTATAAACATGCGGAAGAAATCATTAAAAAACTGAATTTAAACATTCATTTATATACACCAAAACAAACTGCTGCTCACAGAAATGTTGTTTTAGGAGTTCCTTCGGTAGAGGATCCAAAACATGTTTTGTTTACAGAGCAAGTTAAGTTAGAGCCATTTTCTAGAGCTATGAAAGAGCATCAACCAGATGTTTGGTTTACAAACTTAAGAAAAGGTCAAACTGCATTTAGAAATAGTATCGATGTTGTTTCTGTAAGTAAGGATGGAATTGTAAAAGTGAGTCCTTTTTATAATTGGACAGATGAACAATTAGATGCTTATTTAGTAGAACAAAATTTACCAAACGAGTTTACATATTTCGATCCAACAAAAGTAGAAAGTAACAGAGAATGTGGTTTACACATCTAAAAAGATAATTATGAGTAATACAACAATACAAGTAGATGCTTTAGAAAGTGAAGCAATTTATATTTTTAGAGAAGTAGTAGCGCAGTTCGAAAAGCCTGTTTTATTATTCTCTGGAGGAAAAGATAGTATAACTTTAGTGCGTTTAGCGCAAAAAGCATTTTATCCAGCAAAAATTCCTTTCCCTTTAATGCACATCGATACAGGTCATAATTTTCCTGAAACGATAGAGTTTAGAGATCGTTTGGCTAAAGAATTAGGTGTTGAGTTAATTGTAAGAAATGTACAAGACAATATAGATTCTGGTAGAGTAAAAGAAGAAACTGGTAGATATGCCAGTAGAAATATGTTGCAAACAGAAACTTTATTAGATGCCATAGAAGAGTTTGGTTTTGATGCATGTATTGGTGGAGCAAGAAGAGATGAAGAAAAAGCAAGAGCTAAAGAAAGAATTTTTTCTGTAAGAGATGATTTTGGTCAGTGGGATGAAAAAAACCAACGTCCAGAAGTTTTCGATATGTTAAACGGACGTATAGATTTAGGACAGAATGTACGTGTTTTTCCAATTTCTAACTGGACAGAATTAGATGTTTGGTCTTATATAGAGCAAGAAGATATCGAAATTCCTTCTATCTATTTTGCACATAAAAGAAAAATATTTGTAAGAGACGGAATGATCTGGTCTGCAGATGATGCTGTTGTTTTTAGAGATGAAGAAGAAGTTGTAGAAGAAAGAATGGTTCGTTTTAGAACTGTAGGAGATATGAGTTGTACAGCGGCAGTTTTATCCGACGCAGTCGATATTGCAAAAGTTGTAGAAGAAATTAGAGATTCTTCCATTTCAGAAAGAGGTGCAAGAATAGATGATAAACGTTCTGAAGCAGCAATGGAGAAACGTAAACAACAAGGGTATTTTTAGAAAATTGTAAAACAATTTTCCGCATTTCGCTTTTGGCAATTAGCCATAAGTATAGATAAAAGAATGTAAAACTCGGCGAAAAGCGAATAAGCGAAAAGCCAACAGCTCAAAAAAAATGAAAGTACTAAAAATAGCAACAGCAGGTAGTGTAGATGATGGTAAGAGTACCTTAATTGGTCGTATTTTATACGATACAAAATCATTAACAGACGATAAGTTAGAAGCAATAGAAGAAAAAAGTAGACAACGTGGTTTTGACTATTTAGATTTTTCTTTAGCAACCGATGGTTTAGTTGCAGAACGTGAACAAGGAATTACTATTGATGTAGCACATATCTATTTTTCTACACCAAGTAAAAGTTTTATTATAGCAGATACTCCAGGGCATATAGAATATACAAGAAACATGGTTACTGGTGCTTCAACCGCACAAGCTTCTATTGTTTTAATTGATGCAAGAAACGGAGTTATAGAACAAACATACAGACACTTTTTTATCAATAATTTATTGAGAATTAAAGACGTTGTAATTGCTATTAATAAAATGGATTTAGTTGATTTTTCTGAAGAAAAATACAACACCATTAAAGCTGAGATTGAATATTTAGCAAGTAAAAGTGAATATAAAGGTCAGAATTTAACATTTATACCAATGTCTGCTTTACAGGGAGATAATGTTGTACATAAATCTGAAAATACACCTTGGTATAAAGGAGAAACTTTAATGCATCACTTAGAAAGATTAGATGTAGAAGATATAAATGATGCTTCTCAAACTCGTTTTCCTGTGCAAACAGTTATCAGACCTAAAACAGAAGAATACCATGATTTTAGAGGATATGCGGGTAAACTTTACGGAGGAGATTTAGCGGTTGGAGATGAAGTTGCTGTGTTACCATCGCAAACAAAATCTAAGATTAAAACAATTAATTTTTTCGATAAAGAATTTCAAGAAGCAAAAAGAGGAAGTTCTGTTACAATTACGTTAGAAGATAACGTAAATGTAAGTAGAGGAGATATGTTGGTAAAAGTAAATGAAGAACCAACAATTGCTAAAGAATTAACAGCAACTATCTGTTGGATGGATAAAGAGCCTTTAAAAGCTTCACAAAAATATTATATAAAACATGGTGTAAATGATGCACAAGCAAAAATTACACAATTGTCTAGTATTATAAAAACTGATTTTTCTGGTATTGAAGAAAATCCATCAGAATTGGTATTAAATCAAATAGGAGACATACAATTAAAGTTAAGTAAACCATTAGCTTTTGACTCTTATAAGAATAACAAATCAAATGGATCATTTATTTTAATAGATCCAAAAAGCAACAATACAGTAGGTGTAGGTTTTATAAAATAAACCAATTACCAACCAACTAGCAGCCATTACCAACCATCAATATTAAATCATGCAAAGTTTTAGAACAGAAATAGAAAACCAAGTTGTAGAAAGAGATATTATTGATTTAGCAGATAAAATTGCAAAATTCAATAATCTAGAAATAGACGAAGAGAAATTTAGAAGTTTACGTTTAGCAAGAGGTGTTTACGGTCAGCGTCAAGAAGGCGTACAAATGATTCGTATTAAATTGCCTTATGGTAAAGTAATGAGTAATCAATTACGCAGAATTTCTGAAGTTTCAGACGAGTATTCTAGAGGAAGATTACATATTACAACGCGTCAAGATATTCAAATTCACTATGTAGATTTACAGAGAACGCCAGAATTATGGGCAGAATTAGAAAAAGATGAAGTTACTATACGTGAAGCATGTGGTAATGTTGTAAGAAATGTAACTGCCTCAGAAACTGCTGGTATTGATGTAAACGAGCCTTTTGATGTTTCTCCGTACGCAGATGCTGTTTTTAAATTCTTTTTACGTAACCCTATTTGTCAAGAAATGGGACGTAAATTTAAGGTTTCTTTTTCTTCTTCGGATGAAGATACAGGCCTATCCTATTTACATGATATCGGATATATTGCTAAAATAGAAAACGGAGTTAGAGGTTTTAAAGTGATGGTTGCAGGAGGATTAGGTTCTCAGCCTAGACATGCAGAAACTTTATATGAGTTTTTGCCTTCAGATAAAATTATTCCAGTAATGGAAGGTATTTTAAGAGTTTTTGATCGTTATGGTGAACGTAAAAGTAGAGCCAAAGCAAGAATGAAATTCTTACTAAAAGATATCGGTTTAGAAGCTTTTAAAAATTTAATTGAAGAAGAACAAAATGCCATTGAATTTAAATCGATTGCAATAGATGCTGATGGTTATGTTGCGTCAACTCCAGTTTCAGTTGATGCTCCACAAGTAGCAATAAAAAATCAAGAAGCATTTGATTTATGGAAATCTACCAACTTAATTCCTCAGAAGCAAGCAGGTTATGTTGCAATTGGAATTAAAGTTTTATTAGGAGATTTTTATACAGATAAAGCTCGTTTATTAGCAGATTTAGTTGATGCATATGCAGCAGGTGAAGTTCGTTTAACCTTGCGTCAGAATATTGTTATTCCTTTTGTAAAAGAAGATTTAGTACCATTTTTCTATCAAGAATTAGAAAAATTAGGTTTTGTAGAAGCAGGTTATAATAAGGCAGTAGATATTACTGCTTGTCCTGGAACTGACACATGTAACTTAGGTATTGCAAGTAGTACTGGTATTGCAGACGAATTAGAGCGAGTTATAAAAGCAGAATATCCTCAGTATTTAAAAAACGAAGATCTAGTTATAAAAATTAGTGGTTGTATGAATGCTTGTGGGCAGCACAATATGGCAAACATTGGTTTTCAAGGAATGACGGTTAGAACTCCAGATAAATTAGTGGCGCCAGCGTTACAAGTTTTATTAGGTGGAGGAAATTTAGGAAACGGAAATGCATTATTTGCAGATAAAGTAGTAAAAGTGCCAAGTAAAAGAGGTCCAGAAGCATTACGCAGAATCTTTAATGATTTTGAAGCAAATGCTAATGGAAAATCTTTTGTAGAATATTATAAAGTTACCGGAGAACGTTATTTTTATGATTTATTAAACGATTTGCAAGATGTTACTAATTTAACTCAAGAAGATTTTATCGATTGGGGAGAAGAAGAGAAGTATCTAAAAGAAATTGGTATTGGAGAATGTGCAGGTGTTGTTATCGATTTAATTGCGACTTTATTTTTAGAAAGTGATGAAAAAATTGAAAATGCAAATGAAGCTTTTGAAAACAAAGTATATTCAGGAGCTATTTACTATGCATACCAATCTATTGTAAACTCAGCTAAAGCATCATTATTAGCGGCAGATAAGAAAACAAATACGCATGCAAGTATCATCTCTCAATTTGATGAAGTATTTATTTCTTCAGAAAAAATAGATTTAGGAGGTTCTTTTGCAGATTTAATTTATCAAATTAATAAGTTTGCTCCAACAGAAGAATTTGCAAAGAAGTATATTAGCGATGCAAATACGTTTTTACAGAAAGTAAGAGCTTATAGAAATGCTGAAACTGCAGTTGCAGAGTAAGTTATAAAAGAATAAAATGAGTTTAAAAACACCAAAATTAACGGTTGTAGGTGCCGGTCCTGGAGACATAGACTTAATCACAGTAAAAGCTATTAAGGTTTTAAAAGCTGCTGATGTAGTATTATACGATGCTTTGGTGAATGAAGAATTATTAGAGTATATAAACCCAGAAGCTGAACAAGTTTTTGTAGGAAAACGTAGAGGGTGTTATACTTATCAGCAAGAACAAATTAATGAGTTAATTGTTGAGCGAGCAAAATCTAACGGACATGTAGTACGCTTAAAAGGTGGAGATCCATTTATTTTTGGTAGAGGTGCAGAGGAAATGGAATATGCTGCTAGTTTTGGTATAGAAACAGCTGTTGTTCCAGGAATTTCATCTTCGTTGGCAGTAGCTGCTTATCAAAATATTCCATTAACAAAACGCGGTAGTGCAGAAAGTTTTTGGGTAATTACAGGAACCACAAAAGATCATAAAATTTCTAATGATATTGAGTTGGCTGCAAAGTCTAACGCAACTATTGTGGTTTTAATGGGGATGAGTAAACTGCCTCAAATTGTAAAATTATTTCAAGCAGAAGGTAAAAATAATTTACCTGTTGCTATTATTCAAAGAGGAACTACACCAAGAGAAAAATTAGGAATTGGTACGGTTGATACCATAGAAAAAATAGTAGAAGAAAATGATTTAAAAAATCCTGCAATTATTGTTTTAGGTGAAGTTGTAAAACATCGTCAAAGAATCTTAGATATTCAAGAACAGTATGCAAACGTGTTAAAAGGATAGGTTTATGGAAAGAAATAATTTATACCCTATTTTTTTAAAAACGAAAAACTTACAAGTATTAATTGTTGGAGGTGGTTTAGTTGCAGAAGAAAAATTGACTTTCTTATTAAAATCGAGTCCAGATGCACATGTTACTATGGTGTCTCCGATGTTTAGAGAAGGTACTGTAAAACTGGCAAAAAAAGGATGTGTAACCCTTGTTAAAGACGTGTATGATAAACGTTATTTACATGGAAGACATATGGTGGTGGCCACAACAGATGTTCCTGAAGTTAATGTGCAGGTATGGAAAGATTGCAGAGCAGAAGCTAAATTGGTTAATGTAGCTGATAATCCGCCATATTGCGATTTTTATATGGGTGGCATTGTTACCAAAGGAAATGTAAAAGTAGCCATTTCTACCAACGGAAAATCGCCAACAACAGCCAAAAGATTACGTCAGTTTTTTGAGGATGTAATTCCTGAAAACGTAGATGATTTAGTTAAGAATTTAAACGAATATAGAAAAACAATCAAAGGAAACTTTGAGGAAAAAGTAGAAAAGCTAAACGAATTTACAAAGAGTTTGGTAGAGAAATAAAAGGGCTATTAGCCTTTGGCAATTCGCTTTTAGCGAAAAGCTAAAAGCCAAGAGTAAAAAGCAAATTTTAAATTATGATTACAACAGACATACTTATTATTGGAGCAGGACCAACGGGGTTATTCACAGTTTTTGAAGCTGGTTTATTAAAATTAAAATGTCATTTAATTGATGCATTACCACAACCTGGTGGGCAATGTTCTGAGATTTATCCTAAGAAACCAATTTATGATATTCCTGCATATCCAGAAATTTTAGCAGGAGATTTAACACATAAATTAATAGAACAAACAAAGCAATTTGAGCCTGGTTTTACCTTAGGTGAAAGAGCGGAAACGATAGATAAGCAAGATGATGGTACTTTTATTGTTACTACAAATAAAGGAACAAAACACCATGCTAAAATTGTTGCTATTGCAGGTGGTTTAGGTTCTTTTGAACCAAGAAAACCATTGATACCTAACATCGCAGATTTTGAAGATAAAGGTGTTGAGTATATTATAAAAGAACCAGAATTTTACAGAGACAAAAAAGTAGTAATTTCTGGAGGTGGAGATTCTGCTTTAGATTGGGCTGTTTTCTTATCAGACGTAGCGTCTGAAGTAACTTTAATTCACAGAAGAAATGAATTTAGAGGCGCTTTAGATTCTGTAGAAAAAGTACAAGAATTAAAGAATTTAGGAAAAATTAGAATGATAACTCCTGCGGAAGTAAAAGGAATTATCGGTACAGATAAAGTAATAGGTGTTGCTGTTGAGAAAAAAGGTGAAGATGCTTTTATTGTAGATACAGATCATTTTATTCCTTTATTTGGTTTGTCTCCAAAATTAGGTCCAATTGGTAATTGGGGATTAGAGATTGAAAAAAATGCAATTAAAGTAAATAACGCTTTAGACTATCAAACAAATATTCCAGGAATCTATGCTATTGGTGATGTAAACACCTATCCAGGAAAATTAAAATTGATTTTATGTGGGTTCCACGAAGCTACTTTAATGTGCCAGAGTGCATATCAAAGAATTTTTCCAGATAAAAAATATGTAATGAAATACACAACCGTTGGTGGTGTAGAAGGATTTGACGGAACTAAAAAAGAAGCTCCAAAAGCAGTTGTAAAAGCGATAAATTAATCATTCATCGGCAGGATTTTAAAAACCTTGTAGAGAGATAATTGTTAGGTTTACTTAATTTAGCAGACAATATTAATAAAGAGATTAACAAAGACCTCAAAGCTTTTTAAAACCTTTGAGGTCTAATCAACCAAATTCATTACTTTTGGCGTTGGTAAAAAATGTAAAATGAGCGTAGATATAAACATTAAAATAACTGATAGAAATGGTGTAATGCATGAAGTTGTAGCACCTACAGACATGGCAATGAACCTTATGGAAGTAGTTCGTTCTTACGAATTAGCAGAAGAAGGAACTATTGGTATTTGTGGCGGAATGGCTATGTGTGCTTCTTGTCAGTGTTATGTAAATTCAGATAACGAATTACCAGAAATGTCAGATGATGAAGACGCTATGTTAGCAGAGGCATTTAATGTAGAAGATAATAGTAGATTGGGTTGTCAGATACAAATGACGCCAGCAATGGAAGGGTTAGAAGTTACTTTAGCACCAGAAATGTAAAAGGCAAGAATGAAAGAAACAGCACAAATAGTTACATTTAAAAACTACAGCATGTGTTTAAGAGATGCCGTAGAAATTTTCACCAAACAGTTAATTAATAACTTGTTTGATGAACGTCATTTGTCTGAAAGTGGAGCAGAAACAAGATTGAAGTTTTTAAAAATTTTAGAAAGATTATCTGTTGAAAATGGAGAAGATTTTTGGAATGATTTTGAAAGTTCTTTTGTTACTATCCGTCAGAAATTAGATTTAGATGCTACTGCTGCAGAAAAAAATGATCCTGCTGCTAAAAGTTTAGAAGAAATTTACTTAGCATATCCAGGTTTTTACGCAATTGCTGTATATCGTTTAAGTCACCAATTATTAAAGCAAGGTATTCCTGTTTTTCCAAGAATAATGAGTGAATTTGCACACAGTAAAACCGGTACAGA
The DNA here is from genome assembly GCF_023555435.1 of Polaribacter sp. Z014. Classification (NCBI taxonomy): domain Bacteria; kingdom Pseudomonadati; phylum Bacteroidota; class Flavobacteriia; order Flavobacteriales; family Flavobacteriaceae; genus Polaribacter; species Polaribacter sp. Z014. The sequence continues at coordinate 8,724 of NZ_JALCZP010000019.1, read as the reverse complement.
TATTCACCCAGGAGCAGAAATTGGAGATTCGTTTTTTATAGATCACGCAACGGGTATTGTTATTGGAGAAACGACTGTTATTAAAGATAATGTTCAGATTTTTCAAGGAGTAACTTTAGGCGGAATTCAAGTAAAGAAAAGTTTAGCATCTACCAAAAGACATCCCACTATAGAAAGTGGTGTTGTTATTTACGCAAATGCTACCATATTAGGTGGAGACGTGGTAATAGGAAAAAACTCTGTAATTGGAGCCAATGTTTGTATTATGGAATCAGTTCCAGAAAATTCGGTGGTAACCGTGCAATCAGAAAATAATATTTTTCAAAAAAGAAATTAAGATGAAGACCAAAAGTATCATAGATTTTGTTGGAAACACACCACTTGTAGAAGTGCAAAACATCTTTAAAAAAGAAGGGGTAACTTTATTGTTAAAGCTAGAAGGTAATAATCCTGGTGGAAGTGTAAAAGATAGAGCTGCTTATTATATGATTTCTGAGGCTATCAAAAGAAAAAATATAAGAAAAGGAGATACTTTGGTAGAAGCAACTAGTGGTAACACTGGTATTGCATTGGCTTTAATGGCAAAAGTTTTAGGTGTAAATATGGTGCTTACAATGCCAGAAAATTCTACAATAGAAAGAGTTAAAACAATGCGTGCTTATGGTGCAAAAGTAATTCTAACTCCTGCGGATAAAGGGATGGAAGGAGCTATTGACTATGCGTTAAAATTGAAATATAAAAAAGGATATTTTCGCTTAAATCAATTTGATAATTTTGATAATCCGAAAGCACATTTTAATACAACGGGACCAGAAATTTGGAGAGATACAGAAGGGGAAGTAACTCATTTTGTTTCTGCCATGGGAACTACTGGAACCATTACAGGAGTTTCTGATTATTTAAAATCACAAAACGAAAACATCACCATTATAGGAGCACAACCTAAAGATGGTGCTAAAATACCTGGAATTAGAAAATGGTCTGAAGAATATATGCCAGCTATTTTTAAACGAAAAAAAATAGATCAAATATTTGAAGTAAGTGAAGAAGAAGCAAAAGAAATGACCATTCGTTTAGCAAAAGAAGAAGGCATCTTTGCAGGAATGAGTTCTGGAGGATCTGTTGCAACCGCTTTAAAAGTAGCTAATTCTATAGATAAAGGTGTTATTGTTGCTATTATTTGCGATAGGGGAGACCGTTATTTATCATCAGATATCTACGAATAAATTATAAAAACAAGAAAAAAGTTCGTTACTTTGTAACGTAATTTAGTTCATTTATTTAATATTGTTATCAAGAAAGGTTGAGGGATTAGACCCGAGGAAGCCTTGGCAACCCTTTAACTTTAAAGAAGGTGCTAATTTCTACTGATTCTTTCTGAACTAGTTTCAGAACCTCTCAGAGAGATAACGGAAAAAGTATCAATTCTTCTTTTCCTGATAACGCAAAAAATAATTTTCAGGAATGTCAAATATATATAAAGCTTTACAAGAAAGAATTTTGGTTTTAGATGGTGCAATGGGTACCATGCTACAAGCCTATAAATTTACAGAAGAAGATTTTAGAGGAGAACGTTTTAAAGACTATCCAACACCTTTACAAGGTAATAACGACTTATTATCTATTACGCAACCAGAAGCTATTAAAACCATTCATGGTAAATATTTTGAGGCTGGTGCAGATATTATAGAAACCAATACTTTTTCTGGTACTACAATTGCCATGGCAGATTATCAGATGGAAGATTTGGTCTATGAACTAAATTATCAATCTGCAAAAATTGCCAAAGAAGTTGCCGATGAGTTTACAGCAAAAGAACCACACAAACCTCGTTTTGTAGCAGGTTCTATTGGTCCAACAAATAGAACGGCAAGCATGTCTCCAGATGTAAATGATCCTGGTTATAGAGCCGTTACTTTTGATGAATTAAGAATTGCATACAAACAACAAGTAGAAGCTTTAATAGATGGTGGTGTAGATTTACTTCTTGTAGAAACGGTTTTTGATACTTTAAATGCAAAAGCAGCTTTATTTGCCATTGAAGAAGTAAAAGACGAACGTAATATTGAAATTCCAACCATGTTAAGTGGTACGATTACAGATGCTTCAGGTAGAACTTTATCTGGGCAAACAGCAGAAGCTTTTTTAATCTCTGTGTCTCATATTCCATTATTATCTGTAGGATTTAATTGTGCCTTAGGAGCCAATTTATTACAACCGCACTTACAAGCTATTGCTAGTAAAACAGATTTTGCTATTTCTGCACATCCAAATGCAGGATTGCCAAATGCTTTTGGTGAGTACGATGAAACTGCAGAAGAAATGGGTGAGCAAATAGAGGAGTATTTAAAGAAAGATTTAATCAATATTATTGGTGGATGTTGTGGTACAAGTCCTGCTCATATAAGCGAGATTGCTAAAATTGCAGCAAAATATAAACCAAGAGAATTTGTAGTAAATAAATAGTTTTAAATAAAAAAAAGATCAATCCTGCGTAAGCAGAATTATTAAAAATAAATTATAAGTAGGGTGATTTTAGAAGTAGCCGTTTTAAACATAAAGAAAGGTCTGTCTAAAGATTTTGAAGCTAGTTTTGAGAAAGCAGAAAGTATCATTTCTTCTAAAAAAGGATATGTTTCTCATCAGTTGAAAAAATGTGTAGAGCAAAAAGATAAATATATCTTACTTGTAAATTGGGAAACAATTGAAGATCACGAAATCGGGTTTAGAAAATCTGATGAATATAAAGAATTATTACATCATTTTTATGATCCTTTTCCTACAGTAGAACATTACATATGAAAGTAAAACAAACAAAATATATGCGTTTATCAGGATTAGAACCTCTAGTCTTGAATGAAAACAGCAATTTTATAAACGTAGGTGAGCGTACAAATGTTGCAGGTTCTCGTAAGTTTTTACGATTGATAAAAAACGAGCAATTTGATGAAGCCTTAGACATTGCAAGACATCAAGTAGATGGCGGCGCACAAATTATCGACATTAATTTTGATGATGGTTTAATTGATGGAAAACAAGCCATGGTGCGTTTTCTAAATTTAATTGCTGCAGAGCCAGATATTTGTAGAGTTCCAATTATGATTGATAGCTCTAAATGGGAAATCATAGAAGCAGGTCTACAGGTTGTGCAAGGAAAATGCGTTGTAAATTCAATTTCACTAAAAGAAGGAAAAGAAAAGTTTGTTTGGGAAGCAAAACAAATAAAACGTTATGGCGCTGCTGTAATTGTAATGGCTTTTGATGCAGAAGGACAGGCAGATAACTATGATCGTAGAATTGAAATTGCTAAAAAATCGTATGATATTTTAGTGGATGAGGTTGGTTTTCCTAGTGAGGATATCATTTTCGATTTAAATATATTTCCTGTTGCAACAGGAATGGATGAGCACAGAAGAAATGCTATCGATTTTATTGAAGCAACCCGTTGGGTAAGACAAAATTTACCAAACGCAAGTGTTAGTGGAGGTGTAAGTAACGTGTCGTTTTCTTTTAGAGGAAATGATGGTGTTCGTGAAGCGATGCATTCAGTTTTCTTGTATTATGCTATTCAAGCAGGTATGAATATGGGGATTGTAAATCCTGCACTTTTAGAAGTGTACGATAATATTCCGAAAGATTTATTAGAACGTGTAGAAGATGTAATTCTTGATAGAAGAGAAGATGCAACAGAACGTTTATTAGATTTTGCTGATACTGTAAAAGGTTCTAAAGTAGAAAAAACCGTAGATTTATCTTGGAGAGAAAACCCTTTACAAGATAGAATTACACATGCTTTAGTAAAAGGAATCGACGCTTTTATTTTAGAAGATATAGAAACAGCAAGGCAAGAAGCAACCTCACCTATTGAAGTGATTGAAGGTCATTTAATGATTGGTATGAATGTGGTTGGAGACTTATTTGGAGCAGGAAAAATGTTTTTGCCACAAGTAGTAAAATCTGCACGTGTAATGAAAAAAGCGGTAGGTTATTTAAATCCCTTTATTGAAGCCGAAAAAGGAGACAAGCAAGAGCCTGTTGGTAAAATTTTAATGGCAACTGTAAAAGGAGATGTGCATGATATTGGTAAAAATATTGTAAGCGTTGTTTTGGCTTGTAATAACTACGAAATTGTAGATTTAGGAGTCATGGTTCCGCCAGAAAAGATTATTGAAATGGCAATTAGCGAGCGTGTAGATGCTATTGGTTTGTCTGGTTTAATAACACCTTCTTTAGATGAAATGGTGTATTTGGCAAAAGAAATGCAACGTCAGAATTTTGTATTGCCATTGTTAATTGGTGGTGCAACAACTTCTAAAGCGCATACAGCGGTTAAGATAGATACGCAATATACCAATGCGGTTGTGCATGTAAATGATGCTTCTAGAGCAGTAACTGTTGTTGGCGATTTATTAAATAAGAAAACATCACATGAGTACGTTGCTAAAATGAAGAAAGATTATGATGAATTTAGAACTAAGTTTTTAAAACGAGGGAAAGAAAAATCATATATTTCTATAGAAGAGGCACGCAAGCGTAAATATAAAATTGATTGGGAAACTTCTAAGATTGTAAAACCTAATGAATTAGGAATTCAGACTTTAGAACAGTTAAGTTTAAAAGAATTAGTACCTTTTATAGATTGGAGTCCGTTTTTTAGAAGTTGGGATTTACATGGTAAATTTCCAGCTATTTTAACAGATAAAGTTGTTGGTGAGCAAGCAACAATTATGTATGAAGAAGCACAAGCAATGATTAAAGAAATTATTGCGAAGCAATTGTTAAAACCAAAAGCAATTTTTGGTTTGTTTGAAGCAAACACTATTAATGACGATGATATTTCTGTAAAGAAAAAAGGAGGAGAAGAATTTATTTTTAGAACTTTACGTCAGCAATTAAAGAAAAGAGAAGGGATTCCGAATCATGCTTTGGCAGATTTTATAGCCCCAAAAGAAACTGGTAGAACAGATTATATGGGCGCATTTTGTGTCGGTATTTTTGGAGCACAAGAATTAGCAGAAAGTTATAGAGCAAAAGAAGACGATTACAATGCAATTATGGCGCAAGCAATTGCAGATCGTTTTGCAGAAGCTATGGCAGAATACTTGCATAAACAAGTTAGAACCAAGCATTGGGGGTCTGATACGAATGAAGGTTTAACAAACGACGATTTAATAAAGGAAAGTTATAACGGAATTCGTCCTGCACCAGGATATCCTGCGTGTCCAGATCATTTAGAAAAAGAAACCATTTGGGATTTACTTAAAGTTGAAGAAAAGATAGGTGTTACTTTAACAGAAAGTATGGCTATGTGGCCTGGAGCTGCGGTTTCTGGATATTATTTTGCTAATAAAGAATCGAAATATTTTGGTTTGGGTAAAATTACAGATGATCAAGTAACAGATTATTCAACAAGAAAAGGAATTACAAAGGAGAAAGCTAGAAAATGGTTGCATCCTATTTTAGCAGAAGAATAATAATTAACCCTTTCAGGACTATTCTTACAAATAGAGTATATATGGAGTTTATAGAATTACATTTAGGAAATTATGTTATTTCTCATGGTTATGATAAAAATAACAAGGAGATCATGACTCAGGTTACAGCAGAGAAATTTGGTAAAAAATTAATTGCTGTTTCTAGAATTAAATCTTTAAGCGAAAAATATGTCTTAACAGATTATGTTGATGGTAGGTATATATATTGGGAATACAAAGAAGATTACGAAGATGTAAAAAAGCAGCTAAATAGCCCATCCTAACCTTCCCGAAGGGAAGGGACACTCAGATGGATGCCAATTGGTTAGAAAGAGTGTTGGTGAAAATAAATTTGGATAAAGAAATGAGTTGTTTTTTATTGTTGAATTGGCACGGGCTTTAGCCTGTGTTAAAATTAATGAAAGGAATATTGGATTTAGCCAAACTTTAAAAGGGTAGAAAATATTCAGAAAAAAGTATTATTAACAGTTCTATTTTAACGCAAGAGTAGGTTTTGCGTTAGCGATTGAAACGGCATCCTTTTTGTTTTTCAACAAAAAGATATAGTGTAAAGCGCGACCCTTGTGGTAACGCCCAAAAAAATATTATAATTAATTAAATAAAAATCCTCTTTAGGATTTAGGTTCTATGAAAGTTACAGATCATATTAAAAAAGCGAACGGAAAAACATTATTTTCTTTTGAGGTAATTCCGCCACAGAAAGGAAAAAACATTCAAGATTTATATAATAATATAGATCCATTAATGGAGTTTAATCCGCCTTTTATAGATGTTACTACGTCTAGAGAGGAGTATGTTTATGTAAACAAAGGAAACGGACTTTTAGACAAGAGAATTACCAGAATGCGACCGGGAACCGTGGGTATTTGTGCGTCTATTATGCATAAGTATCAGGTAGATGCTATTCCGCATTTATTGTGTGGAGGTTTTACTAAAGAAGAAACAGAATATGTTTTGGTAGATTGTCATTATTTAGGTTTGGATAACGTAGTTGCCTTAAGAGGAGATGCTAGAAAAGATGAGTCTTATTTTAAAGCAACTGAAGGTGGTAATGCTTTTGCAAGTGATTTGGTACAGCAAATATCTGATTTAAATAAAGGAAAGTACTTGCATGATGATATTCTGGTAGAGCATAATTATGATTTTTGTGTAGGTGTTGCAGGATATCCAGAAAAACACATGGAATCACCGTCTTTAAATACAGATTTAAAACGTTTAAAGCAAAAGGTAGATGCGGGAGCAGATTATGTGGTAACTCAAATGTTTTTTGATAATAATAAATATTTTGAGTTTGTTAAAAAAGCGAGAGAAATAGGCATTACAGTGCCAATTATACCAGGAATTAAGCCACTTGCAGTAAAAAGACATTTACAAATTTTACCTCAGGTTTTTAAAATAGATTTGCCAGAAGATTTAATTGATGCTGTAGAAAGTTGTAAAGATAATAAAGCCGTAAGACAGGTTGGTATTGAGTTTGCAATTCAGCAATCTAAAGAGTTAAAAGAAGCTGGTGTGCCATTTTTACACTATTACTCTATGGGTAAGAGTGATAATATACATGCAATTGCATCGAAGTTATTTTAGATACGAATTCCACGAATATACGTTTAAAAAGAAGTGAAGTTTTTTGTAATTTGTAAGCATCAGTGAAATTAGTGTCCCTCTTTTTTATTTGTAAGCATAACAACTATTTATAGACAAATAAGAAAAAGTAATTTTTTAGAAAACAAGTAAGTAAATAAAATGATTACTTTTGTAACTCAATACAGAAATAACAATTTAAAAATATAAAAAATGGCATTAGAAATAACAGACGCAAACTTTGACGAATTAGTATTAAAATCTGACAAACCAGTATTAGTAGATTTTTGGGCAGCTTGGTGTGGACCATGTAGAATGGTAGGACCAATTGTTGATGAAATTCATACTGAGTATGAAGGGAAAGCTGTTGTAGGTAAAGTAGATGTGGATGCTAACCAAGAATTTGCAGCAAAATACGGGGTACGTAACATACCAACTGTTTTAATCTTTAAAAACGGAGAAGTAGTAGACAAACAAGTAGGTGTTGCACCTAAAAATGTTTATACAGGTAAAATTGATGCTGCTATATAAGTATCAATTTACAAAAGATAACGTAAAAGGTTTGGCTAATGTCAAACCTTTTTTTATTTTAGATACTTATGATAGATCTTTCAGAAGTTAAATCAGAAATAAAAAACTTAGACATACTTGCAAAACAAGTAGTAGAAGGGTTTATTACCGGAATTCATAAAAGTCCGTTTCATGGGTTTTCGGTAGAGTTTTCAGAGCATAAATTATACAATAAAGGAGAAAGTACGCGCCATATAGATTGGAAGTTGTTTGCAAAGACAGAAAAGTTGTACACAAAGAAATATGAAGAAGAAACCAATTTAAGGTGCCATATTATTATAGATAATTCTGCTTCTATGCATTATCCTATAGTAAAAAAGCAGACAGTAGAGAATTTAAATAAAGTAGGTTTCTCTGCGGTTGCAGCAGCATCTTTAATGGAAATTTTAAAAAGACAGCGAGATGCTGTTGGTTTAAGTGTTTATTCGGATACTTATGAATACTATGCTCCAGAAAAGGGTAGTGAACGCCATAGAAAGATGTTATTACATCAATTAGAGCAATTGATGGTTTCAGATTCTAAATCTACAACAGAGACGTATAAGTATTTGCATGAAATTGCGGAGAAAATACACAGACGCTCTTTAATTTTTGTTTTTACCGATATGTTTCAGCCAAATAAAGATCATGAAGTACTGTTTGAAGCGCTAAAACACCTTAAATTTAACAAACATGAGGTTGTTTTGTTTCATACTTATGATGGTGAAACAGAATTTAACTTCAATTTTGACAATGCTCCGAAAAAGTTTGTAGATGTTGAAACGGGGGAGGAGATTAATGTGTATGCCGAAAATATTAGAGAAAAGTACACGGAATTAGTTGGGAGTTATTTTAACGAGTTGAAAAATAAATGTTTACAGTATAAGATTGATTATATACCTGTAGACATACATAAAGGGTATAACGCCATTTTAACCGCCTATTTAATTAGTAGAAGAAAAAATAAATAATTTTTTTCATTTTATGTTTGTGTATTTAAAAATAGATGTTATATTTGCAACCGCTTAAAGCAACGGTCTGGTAGTTCAGCTGGTTAGAATACCTGCCTGTCACGCAGGGGGTCGCGGGTTCGAGTCCC
>NZ_JALCZP010000018.1:0-68130 GCF_023555435.1 Polaribacter sp. Z014 | reverse complement strand
TATTCAGTATTCAGTATTCAGTATTCAGTATTCAGTATTCAGTATTCAGTATTCAGTATTCAGTATTCAGTATTCAGTATTCGAAAATTAAAAAAATCTTAGTAATACTAATTCGAATTTCCTTAAAACTTATTAACTTTTTGAAAAGATTTATTTTTCTCTTTTCACTCTTGATTCTTGATTGTTGATTCTAAAACTTTGAAAAAACTAACAAATAGGCACATAAAAAACATAGATTTAGTCTTTTCGCTATTATCTAATCTCTTGTTTATTCTTTATAAACAAAACCTTAATCGTAAGATTGTCCTTCCTCTTCTGCTGCTTTTTGCATTGCAGAAAACTCTTCTGGAGATAAATCTCCATAATAAAAACTAATAGGATTTACTGCTACACCATTTTTATGAACTTCATAATGTAAATGTGGACCAGCAGATAATCCGGTATTACCAACATAACCTATTAAATCTCCTCTTTTTACGATTTTACCTTTTTTAATTACAATTTTTTTCATGTGAGCATAAATGGTTTCATACCCATAACCATGTTCTATATAAACAACATTACCAAAAGAACTACTTCTTTGTGCTCTAATTACTTTACCGTTTGCAGTGGCATAAACAGGTGTACCAACACGCGCCGTAAAATCCATACCTTTATGCATCTTTTTGTACTTTAATATTGGATGCATTCTCATACCATAGCCAGAAGCCATTCTTGTTAAATCTTGTATCTTAACAGGTTGAATTGCAGGAATAGAAGCCAACATTTTTTCTTTTTCTTTTGCTAAAGTTACTATTTCATCTAAAGATTTAGATTGTACCACTAGCTTTTTAGAAAGTATATCTATATTTTTTGTTAGCTCGGTTATCATATTAGTATTATCGAAACCTTCTAAATACTTGTATCTGTTTACACCTCCAAAACCTGCAGATCTTTGCTCTTCAGAAATAGGGTTTGCTTCAAAATAAGTTCTATATATATTATTATCTCTTACTTGCAATTGCCCCAGAATAGAAGAACTTTCATCCATTCTTTTAGAAAGCAACTCATAATGCAACTTTAAGTTTTCTAACTCTCTTTTTTGAGATCGCTCTCTTGGCGACATAATAAACTGACTAAAAATAATAAAACCAAAGAAAGCCGTTAAAAGCAAAGCTAAAACTCCGAAAACAGTTTTCTTATAGTAATCACCCTTATTTACAGCAATTTTCCTGTAAGAAAGCGTGTCTGCATCGTAATAATATTTTACTTTTGCCATATTGCTAAATATACTATTTTTGTTTTATAATGTGAGTTTTATATTTGAAACTCATTTTTATTAATTTACGAAATTACAAAATGTTTTACAACTGCTTTTTATTCGCAGTTTATTTTAAAAATAATTTAACATAATCCAACTTGTTGGAAACTTCTTTTTATATGAAATCACAAGATATCCGCGCTACTTTTTTAAATTTTTTCCAAGAAAAAGCACACTTAATTGTTCCTTCTGCACCAATGGTAACCAAGGACGACCCAACTTTAATGTTTGTAAATTCTGGGATGGCGCCTTTTAAAGAATATTTCTTAGGAAATGGAGTTCCTAAAAAGAATAGAATGTCTGATTCTCAAAAATGTTTACGTGTTTCTGGTAAACATAACGATTTAGAAGAAGTAGGATATGATACCTATCACCACACTTTGTTCGAAATGTTAGGAAACTGGTCTTTTGGCGATTATTTTAAGAAAGAGGCAATTGCTTGGGCTTGGGAGTTATTAACCGAAGTTTACAAAATTGATAAAGATATTTTATATGTAACCGTTTTTGAAGGATCTGATGATGGTGATAACTTAAAAATGGATACCGAATCATTTGATATTTGGAAACAATTTATTGCTGAAGACCGTATTTTAAAAGGAAATAAAAAAGATAATTTCTGGGAAATGGGAGAACAAGGACCTTGCGGACCGTGTTCTGAAATTCATGTAGATATTCGTTCTGCAGAGGAAAAAGCGAAAGTGGATGGTAAAACTTTAATTAATGAAGATCATCCTCAAGTAGTTGAAATTTGGAACCTTGTTTTTATGCAATACAATAGAAAAGCAAATGGTTCTTTAGTAGATTTACCAAACAAACATATTGATACAGGAATGGGATTTGAACGTTTATGTATGGTGATGCAAAACGTAAAATCTAATTACGATACAGATGTTTTTACACCGATTATTAGAGAAATCGAAATGATTACTGATGTAAAATATGGTAAAAACTTAGAACAAGATATTGCTATTCGTGTAATTTCAGACCACGTTAGAGCTGTTGCATTTTCTATTGCAGACGGGCAATTACCAAGTAATACTGGTGCTGGTTACGTAATTAGAAGAATTTTAAGACGTGCAGTGCGCTACGGTTTTACATTCTTAAACAAAAAAGAGCCTTTTATTTATAGATTAGTAGATGTTTTAAGTAAAAAAATGGGAGATGCTTTCCCAGAATTAAAAGCACAAAAACAACTAATAGAAAACGTAATTAAGGAAGAAGAAACTTCTTTTTTAAGAACTTTAGATCAAGGTTTACTTTTATTAGATAGAATTATAGAAAACACTTCTGGTAAAGAAGTTTCTGGTGATAAGGCTTTTGAATTGTATGATACTTATGGTTTTCCAATCGATTTAACATCTTTAATTCTTTCTGAAAAAGGATTCACTTTAGATGAGAAAGGGTTTGAAGAGGAACTACAAAAACAAAAAAATAGATCTAGAGCAGCAAGTGAAATGTCTACAGATGATTGGACCATCTTGGTTGATGATTCTATAGAAGAATTTATTGGTTATGATGCCTTAGAAGCAAATGTAAAAATTACAAGATACAGAAAAGTAACTTCTAAAAAAGATGGTGAAATGTATCAATTAGTATTTAACTTAACACCTTTTTACCCTGAAGGTGGAGGACAAGTTGGAGATAAAGGATATTTAGAAGATACTCGCGGAGATGTTATTTATATTCTAGATACTAAAAAAGAAAATAACGTTATTATTCATTTTACTAAAAATTTACCCAAAGACATTAAGGGTCTTTTTAAAGCTGTAGTTGATAAAAAACAACGATCTAAAACAGAATCTAATCACACAGCTACTCACTTATTACACCAAGCACTAAGAGAAGTCTTAGGAACGCATGTAGAGCAAAAAGGTTCTGCTGTACATTCTAAATATTTACGTTTCGATTTTTCTCATTTTTCTAAATTAACCGCGGAAGAATTACGCGAAGTAGAAAATTTTGTAAACAGAAGAATTGAGGGAAAACTTCCGTTAGAGGAAAGTAGAAATATTACTATGGAAAAAGCAATTGCAGATGGTGCTATGGCTTTATTCGGAGAAAAATATGGAGACACTGTTAGAGCTATAAAATTTGGTAAATCAATTGAACTTTGTGGTGGAACACACGTAAAAAACACCAGTGATATTTGGCATTTTAAAATTAAATCTGAAGGTGCCGTAGCTTCTGGAATTAGAAGAATAGAAGCAATAACAAATGATGCTGTAAAAGATTTTTATTTTGAAAATAATAAAGCTCTTTTCGAAATTAAAGATTTATTAAATAACACTAAAGAACCTGTAAAAGCTGTTCTGAAATTGCAAAATGAAAATACTGCTTTACAGAAACAAATAGAACAATTATTAAAAGATAAAGCTCAGAATTTATCTGGCGAATTAAAAAATCAAATACAAGAAATTAATGGCGTACAGTTTTTAGCTACAAAAGTAGACTTAGACCAAAACGGAATTAAAAATCTTGCTTTTGAAATAGGAAAAGAACATAAAAATGCATTCTTATTCTTTGCTTCTTCTGCAGCAAAAGACAAAGCTATGTTAACCTGTTATATTTCTAAAGAACTCGCTATTGAACGTGGCTATGATGCTGGTAAGGTAGTAAGAGAATTAGGGAAATTAATACACGGTGGTGGTGGTGGACAAAATTTCTTTGCAACAGCCGGTGGTAAAAACCCTGGTGGAATTCCGAAGGCTTTAGAAAAAGCTAAAAATTATCTAGTATAAGCATAATACTTATTTTTAAATTTAAGTTATTGATATTGCTACAGTTACTCAAAAAAAGTTATAAATTTGAAAAATTATAATTATTTTCATCTATTAATCTAAACTATGCCCCATTTAGATACTTATTCTGGTAATTGGACCACAAAACAAGCAAGACATTTATTAAAAAGATCCTCATTCGGTGTAACACAAAAATTAGTTACGTCCTCGGTTTCACTAGGTTTATTAGAAACTATCAATACCTTATTTAAAGAAACCCCACTACCAGCCCTTCCATTAAAATATCAATATGACGGAAAACCTGGTAGTAATGATGAAATAGAGGATCCTGGTGCAAAATATGAAGAAAGCTGGGTAAATGCACCTCCATACCCCGTAGACATACCAAGTGGTGGAAATAGAGAACAGATTTTCGCTTCTAGAAAAAACTCTTTATATGCTTGGTCTTTTCTACAAATGCAAAATGAAGAAATTTCTATTAAGGAAAAACTCACATTATTTTGGCACAACCACTTTGTAGCTCAAAATGAGACTCCACACAGAGAGTTCGTTTATATAAACCTTTTACGAGAAAATTCTTTAAAAAACTTTAAAGAGCTAGTAAAAAAAATAACTGTAGACCCAAATATTTTAGAATATTTAAGTGGTACTCAGAGTTCAAATATTGCTCCAAATGAAAACTATGCGAGAGAATTATTAGAGCTTTTTACGATTGGAAAAGGAGAGGCTATTGGCAATGGAGACTATACAAATTACACGGAAGATGATATTGTATCAATGGCAAAAATATTAACAGGATGGAGATCACCTTATTTACTTCTGCCAGACCCTTTTACACCTTTATTCTCTGAACAGGCACATTCCAAAGGTGATAAAGTTTTATCACACAGATTTAATAATGCTATAATTTCAGAAAACGGAGAAAATGAATATAAGGATTTAATTGACACCATATTTAAACAAGATGAATGCTCAAGATTCATTACTAGAAAACTCTACAAATGGTTTGTTAGACCTGAAATAACTGCAGATATTGAAATTAATATAATTGAACCTTTATCTAAAATAATAAGAAACAATAATTACGATATTGTACCTGCTTTAAAAACACTTCTAGCATCAGACCATTTCTTCGAAAACACTTTCTGTATGATAAAAAGCCCTATAGATTTAATGTTTTCCGTTACAAAATCATTACAAGTTTCTGCTCCAACAACTTCTGTTAATGAAGAATATAATTATGCCCTATTATTATATAATACTTGTACAGATTTAAATCAGTCAATATTTCATCACCCAAATGTGGCTGGTTGGAAAGCGTATTACCAAGAACCATTATTTGATAAAATTTGGATAAACAGTTATCTACTACCTAAAAGATTAAATTTTTGCAGATTAATGGTAACAGGTGGAGATTTGGTTATAGATAAACAGGGCAGAACATATACCATTGCTCCTTTAGTTCCTGTTTTACAAATTGCTTCTGAAATAACAAATTCTGAAGATCCAAACATTTTAATAACAGAATTATCTAATCAGTTATTCAATTACCCTATTTCACAAAATCAAATTGATGATTTAAAAGACATCTTAATTCCTGGTTTACCAGATTATGAATGGAAAATAGAATATACTAATTATTTAAAGAACTCTTCAAATGAAGGTATGCGAATTTCTGTAGAAAACAAACTTAGAAATTTAATTGCAATGATGGTACAAATGTCTGAATTTCAAATAATGTAATATGAAGAAGTCAAAAAAACTAAATAGAAGAGATTTTTTAAAATTAAGTACATTAGCTACTGCTTCTTTACCAATTGCACTAAGTGGTTTTCCGTTATTTGCAAGTGAAAAACCCAAAGACTTCCAATTTCTAGAAGACAATGAAAATATATTGGTTTTAATACAATTACAGGGAGGTAATGATGGCTTAAACACCGTTTTTAATAATAATCAATATGATAATTTACAGAGCGTACGTTCTAACATTATAGTACCAGAAGCTAATTTATTAAGTCTAGATAATGGCGTAGCCCTTCATCCTTCTTTAGCTGGTCTAAAAGAAATCTGGGATCATGAAAAGTTATCTATTATCCAGAATGTTGGATATCCGAATCAAAATGGATCTCACTTTAGATCTACTGATATTTGGAATTCTGCGTCCAGTTCTAATGAAAACATTACTTCTGGTTGGCTTGGACGTTTTTTTGGTGAAGAAAACTCTGAATACCCAGTAAACTATCCAAATAAAGATCATCCACACCCATTTGCAATTACTATCGGAAAAGTAGTATCAGAAACTTGCCAAGGAAAATCCGCTAATTTTTCTATGGCAGTATCAGATCCTAATAACCCAGGAACTGCTTTATTATCTAGTACAGGGGAGATTTCTTCTAATTGTTACGGAGATTCTTTAAATTACATTAATAATACAATTTCACAAACAAATGCCTATGCAGATATCGTTAAAAACGCATCTGAATCAGGTAATAATTTATCAACCAAATACGAAAATACTAACAACACTAAGTTAGCAGGAAAATTAAAAAATGTTGCAAAACTAATTTCTGGCGGATTAAAATCAAAAGTATACATTGTACAATTAGGTGGCTTTGATACTCATAACAATCAAGTTGAAGGAGGAAATGTTACAGAAGGAATTCATAGTCGATTATTAAAGGAATTATCTGATGCCATAGCGGCTTTTCAAGAAGATTTAGAATTACTAAATATTGATCAGAAAGTAGTTGGAATGACGTATTCTGAATTTGGAAGAAAAATTCGATCCAATAATAGTTTAGGGACAGATCACGGTGCTGCTGCTCCTTTATTTTTATTTGGAACTTGTGCTAAGAACCAAGTTTTGGGTGATGCCCCAGAAATTGACACTAAAGTAGACGAAAAAGAATCAGTACAAATGCAATACGACTTTAGAAACATCTATAGTACAATTTTAACAGATTGGCTAGGTGCTACTAAACAAGAATCTACCTCCGTTTTATTTAATGAGTTTGACGCACTTCCTATTTTTAAAAAAGGTTGTTCTGCTTCACTTTCTAGTGATGATTTTTTATTAAAAGAATTAGAGATCTCTGTGTATCCAAACCCTACAATTGATTCGGTTAATATTAAATTTTTAGGAAATAACGAAATCGTAAAAATTACTTTATACAATAGTATTGGTGCCGTTGTAAAACAAATTACAAGCGAAAAATATAGTTCTATACAGCATACTTTAAAAGTTGATGTCCATAATTTACCTAAAGGAAATTACTTTATACATTATCAATCTAAAGGCATCTCTAAAACTAAAAAATTATTGAAATATTAAATGAATCTACAAACAAAAATCCCATTAAAAAAAGCATCAAATAATTTAGTCTGCTTTGAATCTAAATTGATTCTCTTGGGCTCTTGTTTTTCAGAAAATATTGGAGATAAACTCAATTATTTTAAATTTCAATCTAACCAAAATCCATTCGGAATTCTATTTCACCCAAAAGCAATTGAAAATTTAATTACAAATGCTATAAATGAAAAAGAATACACAGAAACGGATTTAATCTTCCAAAATGAACGTTGGCATAGTTTTGATGCTCATTCTAGTTTAAGCACTACTAATAAAAATGAGATTTTAAACAACTTAAACGCTGTAATTTCATCAACAAAAAAAGAATTAGAGGAAGCAACACATATTATAATTACTCTAGGCACTGCTTGGGTATATCGTTTTATTGAAACAGATAAAATTGTTGCAAATTGTCATAAAATTCCACAGAAAAAATTTTTAAAAGAATTACTTTCTGTTGATGAAATTACGGAAAGTTTAGAGGCTATAATTGTACTTTTAAAATCAATCAATAAGCGTTTAAATATAATTTTTACGGTTTCTCCAGTAAGACATTTAAAAGATGGTTTTACAGAAAATACACAAAGTAAAGCGCATTTAATTACTGCCATACACAACGTACTTAATGATGACTATGTGTTCTATTTTCCTAGTTATGAAATTATGATGGATGAATTACGTGATTATCGTTTTTATGCAGAAGACATGGTACACCCCAACAAAACTGCCATTAATTATATTTGGGAAAAATTTGTTGCTACTTGGTTTTCTGAAGAGGCTACTTTAACAATGAAAGAGGTAGAAATAATTCAAAAAGGAATTTCTCATAGACCTTTTAATCCAAATTCCATACAACATCAACAGTTTTTAAAAAATTTAGAAGTTAAAAAAGACAAGTTAAATACTCAATTCTCTTTTATCACTTTTTAAAAATACCTAAATAATTAACTACTATTTACTTTAAAAAAAAATTACACTTAAAAAGTATATTTAATTTAAAAAATGTATCTTTAAAATAAATAACATTATCCCCCAAATGATGAAAAAAGTATTAATTGGAATAACTTCAGGACTTTTAATAGGTATGTTTGTAACATCAATTTTTGTTACAGATGAAATTAGTGCATTAGAACTAATTCTAACAAAAATTACTATAACCTCAGTAATAACAGGACTTTTTTGCGGTACTTATGCGCTTTTAACAAAATCAAAACTAAAGGTATTTCTTGTTTCTATTGCAATAGGAATTACTGTTTTCTACCTAAAATATCTTATTACTGGTCATGATTTTAATCCAATTACAATGGGAGCCTTTGTTGGCTCAATGCTTGGCGGAACATTTGCTGTCATAAGAAAACTATCCCACTCTTTAAAAGTATACATTAGACTACAAAGACATAGAAAAATGGGGTTTAGTAGAAGAAAAAATCACTCCGTTTTTTACAATAAAATAGAATCATAACAAATTAGTTACAATTCTATTTTATTTATAATACAAAAATAAATAATCGGTATGAATCGATTATCTAAAGTTTATTTATCAGAAACGTGTTGATCTACGTTTTGCCAAGGTCCTCCATTAATTACATCTACTCCATTTTTAGCTAAAAACTGAGTAGCTTGCCCACTTCTTGCTCCACTTCTACAAACAGCAATTACTGGTTTGTTCCAAGCTTTAATTTTATCAATTTCTAAAGGAATAACAGTTAAAACCACATGTTTTGCACCTGCTGTATGTCCTTCATCCCACTCCTCTTTTGTTCTTACATCTAGAATTATAGCTCCTTTTTCTAAGTATTCTTTAATTTCTGCACTCATATCTTTTCTTTTAAACATGTCAAATAGACCCATGTTGTTTTTATTTTAATATTAAACTTAGCACAAAACTAATCCATTTTCAATTAGGTTTGTGTAGCTTTTGTTACATTTTAAATCTTCTAATCTTTCTAAAATGGTCTATAGAATAGAAAGATTATTTTGCAAAGCTACTTCATATAATTCTAAAGTCAATAACCAATCTAATTGAAATTGAGTTTTTAACTGATTAAAAATTTCTATTATTTTTTTATTTGCAAAAGAATGTTTATCCTCTTATCCTTATAACACTACTTATAGAAGCAATATAATTGTTCTTTATTTTAACGTTTATTTACGTTATCGGTTTCGTAAAAAAACGAGAAAATCAATAAAAACAATGAAATTTTCCTTAATTTTACTTTTCAATTTTAAGACAATGAACAAGAAAGTTATCCTTATGATTTTGGATGGTTGGGGAATTACGCAAGACCCTAAAGTATCTGCTATTTACAACGCAAAAACACCTTTTATTAATAGTTTATATGACAAGTATCCAAACGCTCAATTAAGAACAGATGGAGAACATGTAGGTTTACCTGAAGGACAAATGGGTAATTCTGAAGTAGGACATATGAATTTAGGTGCTGGTAGAATTGTGTATCAGAATTTAGCGCGTATCAATAAAGCTGTAAAAGAAAATACTTTAGGTAAAGAAAAGGTATTATTAGATACTTTTAAATATGCTAAAGAAAATAATAAAGACGTTCATTTATTAGGACTAGTTTCTAATGGAGGAATTCATGCACATATTAATCACTTAAAAGGATTATTAGATGTTGCTAAAGAAAACGAAGTAGATAATGTGTATTTACACGCATTTACAGATGGTAGAGATTGCGATCCAAAATCTGCTCCTTATTTCTTAAAAGAAGTGCAAGAACACATGGACAAAAGCACTGGTGAAATAGCAACTGTAACAGGTCGTTATTATGCTATGGATAGAGATAACCGTTGGGAACGTGTAAAAGAAGCGTACGATGGTGTGGTAAATGCAGTTGGTACCAAAACAACGAACGTTATTGATACTATAAAAGCTAATTACGAAACAGGTATCACAGATGAGTTTCACAAACCAATCATTATAACAAATGAAAATGGTTCTCCGAAAGCTCAAATTAAAGAAGGTGATGTTGTCCTTTTCTTTAACTACAGAACAGATAGAGGTAGAGAATTGACAAATGCTTTGTCTCAAAATGATTTCCCAGAATTTGGAATGAAAAAATTAGACCTTTATTACACAACCATCACTTTATATGATGCAAGTTTTAAAGGAATTAACGTGATCTATAATACCGATAATATTAAAAATACGTTAGGTGAAGTTTTATCTAATGCAGGTAAAAAACAGATTCGAATTGCAGAGACAGAAAAATATCCACACGTAACATTTTTCTTTTCAGGAGGGCAAGAAGCTCCGTTTGAAGGAGAATCTAGAATTTTAAGAAATTCGCCAAAAGTAGCTACCTATGATCTACAACCAGAAATGTCTGCATACGAATTAAAAGATGCTTTGTGTATAGATTTAAAGAAAGGTGAAGCAGATTTTGTTTGCTTAAACTTTGCTAATGGAGATATGGTTGGTCATACCGGAATGATGGACGCTGCTATTAAAGCTTGTGAAGCTGTAGATATTTGTGCTAAAGAAGTTATAGAAACTGGTTTAGATAATGGATATTCTATTTTATTAATTGCAGATCACGGTAACTGTGAAACCATGATGAATCCTGATGGATCTCCTCATACAGCACACACTACAAACCCAGTTCCTTTTATTTTAATTGATAAAGAAATTAAGTCTGTAAAGAGTGGTGTTTTAGGTGATATTGCTCCTACAATCTTAGATTTAATGGATGTAGCACAACCAAAAGAAATGACACAACATTCTTTATTATAATCCTATTTTAAAAAAAATGAAAAGACTTTTTATATTAGCTTTTGTAGTAATACTATCATCTTGTAACGTACAACAGAAAGTAATTAAAACTCAAAAAGTAACCGCAACAAAGAATCTAAGTGGCGACTTAATTGGATTAGCTAATAAAGAGTCTTTTCAACAAACCCCATACAGTAGTTGGTTTAATCAAAAGTTTGATACATATACTCCAGATGCAACCACTATTACATCCCTTAAAAAGGAATTAAAAGGAGTTAAAATTAAAGGTTTTATGGGTACTTGGTGTGGAGATAGTAAAAGAGAAACCCCGCATTTATACAAAATTTTAGAACAAGCAGATTTTAATTTAAATAATTTTGAATTAGTTACTGTAAACAGAAGTAAAAAAACACCAGATAACTTACAAGAAGGTTTAGACATAAAAAGAGTACCAACTTTTATCTTTTATAAAGAAGGAAAAGAAATTGGTAGATTTGTTGAATATGCTCGAGAATCTTTAGAAAAAGACATGCTAAAAATTGTTTCAGGAAAAGCATACAAACATTCATACCAAAAATAATAAATGCTACCAACAAACCCTTTAATTATTGCTGTAGATTTTGATGGTACCATTGTAGAAGATGCGTATCCTAAAATTGGTGAAGAAATAATTTTTGCTTTTCAAACCTTAAAAAAACTACAATCTCAAGGTCATAGATTAATTTTATGGACCTACAGACATGGTAAAAGATTAGATGAAGCTGTTGCTTTCTGCAAAGAAAATAATATTGAATTTTATGCCATAAATAAGAATTTCCCAGAAGAGGAATATGATGAAAAACACAGCCGTAAAATTCATGCCGATTTATTTATAGATGATAGAAATGTTGGTGGTTTTTTAGGGTGGACAGAAATACACAAAGCTATTTTTAACTACGAGCCACCCGAAAAAAAGAAAAAAGGATTTTTCTCTTTTTTCAAATAGACAAACCCTCCTATTTTACCTAAAATGTAGTAAATTTGTCTTTCAATTTATTTAAAATGATTAAGATAAAAACAAGAGAAGAGATAGAATTGTTGCGCGAAAGTGCCCTAATCGTTTCTAAAACATTAGGTATGCTTGCAAAAGAAGTAAAACCTGGAGTTTCTACTTTATATTTAGACAAACTTGCAGAAGACTTTATTAGATCTGAAGGTGCTGTACCTGGTTTCTTAGGCTTATATGATTTTCCAAATTCACTTTGTATGAGTCCTAATTCTCAAGTAGTACACGGTATTCCAAATAAAAACCCACTAATAGAAGGCGATATTATTTCTATAGATTGTGGCGCATATAAAAATGGTTTTCACGGAGATCATGCCTATACTTTTGCCGTTGGAGAGATTGAACCGGCTACAAGAAAACTACTAGATGTAACAAGAGCTAGTTTATATGTAGGTATTCGTGAATTTAAAGCAGGTAACAGAGTTGGTGATGTAGGTTATGCTATTCAAAAATTTTCTGAAGATCATGGCTATGGAGTTGTAAGAGAACTAGTAGGACATGGTTTAGGAAGAGAAATGCACGAAGATCCAGAAATGCCTAACTACGGAAAAAGAGGTAGAGGTAAAAAGTTTGCAGAAGGAATGGTAGTTGCCATAGAACCAATGACAAACTTAGGTACTCATAAAATTAGACAACATTCTGATGGCTGGACAATTACAACTTTAGACAACAAACCTTCTGCCCACTTTGAGCATGATGTTGCTATTGTTAACGGAAAACCAGAACTTCTTTCTACATTTAAATATGTACATGACGTATTAGGGATTGTTACCGATGAGGAAGACGAATTCAGACAATAAAACAGACACTAATTTCACTAATTGTCACTAAAAAATAAACTTTAATTTCACCAAAAAAATTGAAATCTGAACTTCTACATAAACAGGAATCATATAACATTATTGGTTCCTGCATGGAAGTTCATAAAGAGTTAGGAAAAGGTTTTAGTGAAATTATTTATGGTGATGCTTTAGAAATTGAATTTAAAAGACGTGGAATTTTATATCAAAGGGAAGTAAAATTTCAAATATTATATAAAGGAGAAAAATTGTCTCATTATTATTTTGCTGATTTTGTTATCGATAATAAAATAATACTTGAAATTAAAGCAATTGAATGTTTAACAAACAGCCATATAAAACAAACTCTTAATTATTTAGCTGCATCAAAAATAAAACTAGGCTTATTAGTTAATTTTGGTGAAGATAGTTTAACCTACAAAAGAGTAATTTTATAACTCTCATTTTGTGTAATCCGTGTAATTCGTGTCTATTTTTAAATCCATTCTAAATACCATCCCAAGACCTTGGTTAATAAAAGCTAGTTATCTAGTAAGGCCAATTATTGCTTTTTCTTTAAAGGGCGATAAATTTACGGATCCTATAGATGGTAAGAGTTTTCGTAAGTTTTTACCTTACGGATACGGTAAGCAACGAGAAAACGCACTTTCTCCTTCTACCCTATCTTTAGAAAGACATCGATTAATGTGGTTATTTTTAAGAGATGAGACAGACTTTTTTACATCAACCAAAAAACTAAAAACCTTACACATTGCGCCAGAACAATGTTTTTTAGATATTTTTAGAAAACAAAAAAACTTAACTTATACCACTTCAGATTTAGAATCTCCAATTGCAGATGTTAAAGCAGATATTTGCGACTTACCTTTTGATGACAACTCGTTTGATGTTGTTTTCTGTAATCATGTCTTAGAACACATTACAGACGACACCAAGGCAATGCAAGAACTTTTTAGAGTAATGAAAAAAGGTGGATTTGGTATATTTCAGATTCCGCAAGATTTATCAAGAGAAAAAACGTTTGAAGATGATTCTATCACAGACAAAAAAAAGCGTGCTGAGATTTTTGGACAATATGATCATGTAAGAGTGTACGGTAGAGATTATTTTAACAAGTTACGTTCTATAGGTTTTAAAGTTGAGGAAATTGATTACACAAAAAAAATCGCTCCAGAAAAACTAGAACGATTTTGTTTAATGAAAGGAGAAATTCTCCCCGTATGCTATAAAGATTAATTGTCTTTATTTTTTCTTAAAAACTCACCCAACTTCTCTAATTCTTCATCCCCCATAACAATTACATTATTTCTAGAAATTTGGTATTTTCCTCCCTCTAATTTCACTACTTTAGAATCTCTTACATATTTCTCATAAGCATCTTTAGCAACACTTACTTTAGCTCCTTCTTGGTTTATCCAAATAACTTTACCTTTTTTAATTGCCTGAAACTTCTCTTCATAAAAAGCACCAACATACTCATAACCAACATCTGAACTTAATATTTTTTTATTAGTAGAACATAAAAAAGAATGTACATTATGGTTCCCATCAAAATATAATGGATGCATTCGCCCTCCTAAATGACCTCCAAAATCATACCATTCTTTGTTTATTTTAACTTCTCCATCTTTATTATATTTATCTATTACATCTTCCCTTTTTAAGGTTTTTAAGAGTTCCGTTTCATTAGAAATTCTAACAATTTTTTTCACATTTAAGTCATAAACCATTGGTTCAAAAGAGTTATTTGGGTAAGTAACCAATCTTCCATTTCCTCTAGGCAACATTACCTGACCATAATGTGTGGCAAGGGAATTAAACTCTGACACATTTGGCAAAAGAAAACCTTTTTTATCATTTGTATTAAAACAGTAAATTTTACTAGCTTCCTCTTTTTTATTTTTTAAAAGGATAAAACCCTCAGAACTAATTGCATCTTTAAAATCTGTAGCTTCTACAATAATTCTCCCCATATCATCTACAACTCCAAAACTTCCATCTTTTGAATATAACGCAACATTATTCGCATTAAAACGATAAATACTATCTACTTTTAAAGACAACGATTCAGACTTTTTCTTCCAAAACATTTTTAATGAGTCTATTTTTTGGTGCTCCTTTTCTTTCTTGATACGCTCATCTTCTTCCTTTTTCATCTTTGCTTCTAACTCTTCAATTGTTTCCTGAATTAAAATAAGATTCTCTAAGTTATTCGTATATTCTTCTGAAGCTTTATTTGTAGTAAGTAAAAAGTATTGTTTATTGTAAGTTTCTGACTTTTTTAAAAAATCTAGTTTTTCTTTATCAGTCTCCTGATATAAATGATTTTCATAATAGATTAATGAAGCTAGAGTGGCTAAATCACTTTCTGTTATAGTATCAACATACTTCAATGCTTTTTCAAATTGAACCAAAGCCCCTTTGTAATTAATACTTGTTTCTATAGCTTCCTTTGCTCTTTTTATATACACACCAGCAATGTCTTTATTAGACTGAGCATTAGTAAGTGCAAAAGAAATTAAGCATAAAAGTATAAGAAGTAATTTTTTCATAGCAATACCAATTATTCTAAGTTATAAATTAAAATGCAATATAACAAAAACAGAAGGTAAAAGCCTAACTACCAGTAAGCATTTGTCTTATATTCCTTTAAAACACCATTCTTATCCATATACAATAAAATAGCATCTATATTTTTATGGTTGTTTAAAAATTCTTTTGCCTTATTAAGCCCCATTGCCATAAAAGAGGTAGCATAAGCATCTGTATCAGCACAATCTAAACTAGCTATTACGGACGCACTTAACAAATTACTTTCTATTGCATAACCTGTTTTAGGATTTACTGTATGTACATATTTTTGTCCATCTTTGGTAACTCTAAATTTTCTATAATTACCAGAAGTAGCCATCGATTTATTAGATAAGTTTATATTTCTATACCCTTTTATACTATCTTTTTTAATAGGATTGACTAACTTTATAACCCAAGGGTGGTTTTCTTTTTTTATGCCTTTAGCACGTATTTCGCCACCGATTTCTATTAAATAATTAGAAATATTTTTACTATTAAAAAAACGAGCTACCTCATCAATCCCAAATCCTTTGGCTATAGAATTAAAATCTAAATAAATATGAGCATCTTGTTTTTTAACCTTACCATCAACAATAGTTACTTTATCTAAACCAACATATTGCATTTCTTCTTTTACCTGATCTTTAGTTAAATTTATTTTTTCTTTTTTAGGACCAAAACCCCAAGCATTTACAAGATTTCCAACAGTTGGATCAAAATAACCATCGGTTTCTTTATAAATTCTTTTAGATTTCATAAAAACTTCTAAAAATAAATCGTCCACAACAACCGTAGAATCTCCTCTATTAATTCTAGAAATATCTGAGCTAGAGATATAAGTTGATAAGGATTTGTTCATTAAAAAAAACAAACTATCAATAGATTTTTGATAGTTCTTAGCACCATTTAAATACGTTATTTTATAGGATGTTCCAAAAACATATCCCTTTAATGTAAAGTCTTTAGTCTTATCTTCTTTAGAACAAGAAAAAAAAACCATTATAAACAACATAAGAATAATTTTATATTTTGACATCATAACCTTTAGAATCTTTATACAAAAGTAGAACATAAAGTTTTCATAAAATATCATTAATAGTACTTTTTGTAGCTACAATTTGTTAAATTTGTTAACTGAATTAAATATCTTATCAATGAAAAAAATATCATTCTTATTATTAACTGCTATCGTAGTGAGTTCTTGTGTTTCTAAAAAAGAATTTGTTACGCTACAAACAGAACATGACAAAACTAAAACAGAATTAGTAAATGTAAAAGCTAATTTACAAAAGTGTTTAATTGAAAACGAAAAAGAATCTACTAAGGCATTCTCGTTATCAGAACAAGTAAAAACGCTAAAAGAAGATAAAAAAGGAGCTTTAAAACAAGTAGAAAACTTAACTGTTTTAACGCAATCTTCTTCTGATAATATTAAAAATGTTATTTCACAGTTAAGTGAAAAAGACAAATACATTAATGGTGTTAGAAAAGCAATGACTCAAAAAGATTCATTAAATCTTGCTATTAAGTATCATTTAACTAAAAACTTAACAAACGGAATTCAAGATAAAGACATCGAAGTAAACGTAGAAAAAACAGTAGTATTTATTTCTATTTCGGATAAACTATTGTTTAAAAGCGGAAGTTATAATGTAAATACTAGCGCATACTCTGTTTTAGAAAAAATTGCAAAAGTAATTAATGACCAACCAGAAATGGAAGTTATGATTGAAGGTCATACAGATACTACACCAATAAAAAGAAATTTAATTCAAGATAACTGGGATTTATCTGTGTTAAGAGCAACTTCTATTACAAGAGTTTTACAATATAAATTTGGAGTAGTTCCAGCTAGATTAATTGCTGCAGGTAGAAGCCAATACATACCATTAGTGCCTAACAACTCTAGTGCTAATAAAGCGAAAAACAGAAGAACAAAAATTATTATTATGCCTAAATTAAATCAATTCTTTGATTTATTAGAGCAAGATTCTGATAAATAATTCTTTTTGAAAAAATAGTTAAAAACCATCTGAAATTCAGATGGTTTTTTGTTTAAAAAAATCTTTATTAAAAATTTATAAAATGGAAAATTTAAAAAACAAAAAAGCCATTATAACAGGTGGTGGAAGAGGATTAGGAAAAGCAACCGCAATAGCCTTTGCAAAAGAAGGAATAGAGGTAGCAATAACAGGTAGAAATGAAACCGTTTTAAAAGAAACTGTTTCTGAACTAAAAGCATTTGGCGTAAATGCTATTTATGAAGTATTTGATGTTGGTGTTTACGAAGAAGTTAAAACAGGAATCAAAAACATTATAGATGCTTTAGGTACTGTAGATATTTTAGTAAACAATGCTGGAATTGCTGCTTTTGGTTCTTTAAACGACATGGAAGTTAGCAAATGGACTCAAATTATACAAACCAATGTTATGGGAATGTATCATGTAACAAAAGAAGTTTTACCTTATTTAATTGATAAAAATGAAGGTGATATTTTTAATGTAGCGTCTACTGCAGGACTATCTGGAAACGCAACTACATCTGCATATTCTGCCTCTAAATTTGCAGTTATCGGTATGTCGGAATCTTTAATGAAAGAAGTTCGTAAAAACAACATTAGAGTTTGTACACTAACACCAAGTACAATTGCTTCTGATATGTCTATAGAACTAGGTATTGCAAACAAAGATTCTGAAGACTCTGTTTTACAGCCAGAAGATTTTGCTGAGTTAATTGTAGCTGGATTAAAATTACCAAGAAGAGCCATGCTTAAAGGCGCTTCTTTGTGGTCTACAAATCCATAACAAACAAAAAAACATCATTAAAAAATGATTGTATTTTAATTTAAAATAGTTTTTATACTATTTAAAAACCACTCTGTTGAGTGGTTTTTAATTTTAGAGAGAGTATAGTTGAACAAGACACTCTTAGGGATTAAAAAAACATTTCTTTTATTTAAAACTTACAGAATAAATTATAAACAAGGTCGTTATTATACCCACTTAACACTTTAAAATATAAAATATGATTCAATTAAAAAAAGCAACAACCTTTTTACCACTAGCACTTATAATGCTATTTATGTCATGTGCAGAAAATGAAACAACCATAGACACTCCAAATACCCCTAATGTTACTGAAGATAATTTTATTATCCAATTTAAAGATAATAACTTAAAAAAAAGTATAAAGGAAGCTTTAACAATAACTAAGGAAGATATATCTTACAGTGATATAAAAGCTATAGATTCTTTAGATTTAGTAGTCTGTAATGATTTTAATAACGATGGAGACGTAACAACTTTATCTGGTATAGAGAATTTCACAAATCTTACTTATTTAAAAATTACAAACCCTTGCGACATTAAACTTAGTGTTACAGATTTAACACCATTAGCTACTCTTTCTAAATTAGAATCTCTTGAATTAAATTATTCTAGTATTGATGATTTAACTCCGTTAGTTGGTCTTACTAATTTAAAAACATTAAAAATACAACGTTCTCAAATAACCGATCTTTCTATAATTAAAGGCTTAAAACAACTTATCGATTTAGATTTAGAAGAAAGCTTAATCGAAGATTTCTCAGACATTAAAGACTTAACTAATTTAACCTCATTAAGCTTAACATCTAATGATTTAAAAAATAATTTTGATTTTTTAAATACGTTAACTAATCTTAAAAAATTAAACTTAATTAACTGTGATTTAACCACTGTAAATACTTTTTCGAATTTAAACTCAATAGAAGAAGTTAATTTATCTCTAAATAATTTAAACGATATTAAATCTTTATGTGATATAGATTCTTCTTTTAGTGGATCAATTAATTTAACAGGTAATAGAACATTAAATGAAGCAGCTGTTAATGATGTAAAAAGTTGTTTACCAAAAGCTAACATATTATTCTAGCTAGAAGTATATATATAAATGTACGAGAGAAAATTAGAAAACTAATTACTCTCGTACATTTTTTTAAGGTAAATACTATTCTAATATTTTTATAAAATCATCAAAAGCCTCGTAATAAGGCTGATCTTTGAAAACTGGACTTTCCACACTTTCTGCGTTGGCAATTCCTACGCCAGCAAACCAAACTTTGGCATTCTGTTTTTTAGCATGGTTTTTAAAAGTCTCCATCCAAATGGTATCATATTCATTCGGATTTTGAATATTATTACTCGCTTTTACCAACACAAAAATTGTTGGCTCTCCTTTTTTAAATAATACAAACTGAGGATGTCTTTTTAATTGACTATTTATAGCCTGAAATTCATACCCCATTTTTGTAAGCTTCTTACCAACAATGTTCATTGCCAAATTATGCAATTCTTGTGCTGTTAAAATCTGCATTATTTTTTCTTTTTCTTGTTATGCTTGTTGTAGTTTTTATCTCCTCTAGTTTTAGGCTTCTTATATTTTGCAGCGATTTCTCTTCTATAAGAACCACCTAAATTTACTTGACTATTTTTCTCGCTCTTTTCGTGAAATGCAGGTCCTGGAACATACTCTAAAGAAGTTCTGTTCTTAGAAATCCCTTGATCTTCTTTCGGACGTTCATCTTCTGTTAATAATTTAGAAATTTCAACATCTTCTGGTAAGTCTAAAACCGGAATTTCATAATTCATTAACTCCTCTATACTTTTCTTTGTTTCTTGCTCTTTTGGCGTAGAAAAAAGAATGGTTTTTCCTGCTCTTTCTGCACGACCTGTTCTACCAATTCTGTGCATATAGTTTTCAGGAAATTCTGGTGTATCAAAATTGATAACATGAGAAACATTATCAAAATCTAAACCACGCGCCATTACATCTGTAGCTAGTAAAATTCGATTTTTACCTTCATCAAACTGTTTTATAGAACGAATTCTGTAATTCTGAGTTTTATTAGAGTGTATTAAACACATTTCATCATTAAACGCTTCTTGTAAGTGCTTAAATAACAAATCTGCTGTTCTTTTAAAACCAACAAAAATTAATACTTTATTATAGGTTTCTTTATCGGATAAAAGCTCGTGTAACAAATTAACTTTGGTAAAAAAGTTAGGAATATTATAAGAAACTTGCTCAATATTATCTAGTGGCGTTCCACTTACCGCAACAGATATTTTCTCTGGATTTTTAAAGAAATCGTAAATTAACGCATCTACATCCTCCGTCATCGTCGCAGAAAACAATACATTTTGTCTTCTTTCTGGGATCACGTCAAAGATATTCATCAACTGAAAACGGAACCCTAAATCTAACATTACATCTACCTCATCAATTACTAATTTCTGAATAGATTTTAACTTTAAAGCATTGCTCAACGCCAAGTCATATAAACGACCAGGAGTTGCCACAATAATATCTTGCCCTTGTAAAATAGCTTGTTTTTGGGTGTTGATGTTTGTACCACCATACACGCCTAAAACACGCGTATTAATATATTTAGATAATTGTTCTATCTGCTCAACCACCTGTAAAACTAGCTCACGCGTTGGTACTAACACCAAAACTCTTGGGTGTAGTTGTTTAGAAAACTTTAAATCTTGCAAAATAGGCAACATGTACGCAAAGGTTTTTCCGGTTCCTGTTTGCGCAATTCCCACAACATCTTTCCCTGATCTAACCACAGAAAATGCTTGTTCTTGTATTGGCGTCGGGCTTACAAAGCCTAAATCGTCAACAGCATATTGTAATTGATTAGAGATTCCTAAATCTTGAAAAGTCATTCTTAATATTTTTCTGCAAAGGTACGTTTTATAAAACGCTAAACAATAGCTCTTTTCACTAAGAATATTTAGTAATTTTGCAATTGAAAATTTACACTAAATGATTACAGATACGCATACCCATTTATATTCTAGTCAGTTTAAAGAAGATCAAGCAGAAATGATGCAACGCGCTAAAGACGCAGGCGTTACTCGTTTTTTTATTCCTGCCATAGATTCTACGTACACAGAAAAGATGTTACAATTAGAAAAAAATTATCCAAATGATGTTTTTTTAATGATGGGCTTACATCCTACTTCTGTAAAAGAAAACTATTTAGAAGAATTGGCATTGGTTAAAGAATGGATTGATCAAAGAAAATTTTACGCCATAGGTGAAATCGGAATGGATTTATATTGGGATACAACTTTTTTAACACAACAGCAAGATGCTTTTAGAACACAAATTCAGTGGGCAAAAGAAAGAAAAATTCCAATTAACATACACTGTAGAAATGCTTTTGATGAAGTTTTTGAAGTCTTAGAATCTGAAAAAGGTGATGATTTAAGAGGGATTTTTCATTGTTTTACAGGAACTTTAGAACAAGCAAAACAAGCTATTTCTTACAATATGAAATTAGGAATTGGTGGAGTTGCTACTTTTAAAAATGGTAAAATCGATAAGTTTTTAAATGAAATTGACATAAAACACATTGTTTTAGAGACCGATGCGCCTTATTTAGCACCAACTCCATATAGAGGAAAAAGAAATGAAAGTGCTTATTTAACCAACGTAGTAGATAAATTAGTAGATATTTATGGTCTTCCTTTTGATGAAATTGCAGCAATTACAACCCAGAATTCTAAAGATGTTTTTGGGATTTAAATGTTAGAACCACAAACCACATACTACAAAACACCATTAGGTACCGCAAAAATTGTAGGAGACGAAAACGGAATTCAATCTGTTTCGGTTTTAGATGATGATCCCTTGTCTGAGTTTATCTTGAGCGAAGACGAAAGACTCGAAGTGACAAATTCTGAAATCCCTGAATATTTACAAGAATGTGTCGCTCAATTAGAGCAATACTTTTCTGGAGAAAGAAGTAATTTCGATTTAAAATTAAATCCTCAAGGAACCGATTTTCAGAAAAAAGTATGGGACGAATTATTAAACATTCCTTTTAATAAAACAAGAACCTATTTAGAACAAAGCAAAGCTTTAGGAGATGTAAAAGCGATAAGAGCGGTTGCTTCTGCAAATGGCAAAAACCCAATTTGGATTATTATTCCGTGTCATAGAGTTATTGGTTCGGATGGTTCTTTAACGGGTTATGCAGGCGGAATTTGGCGTAAAAAATGGTTATTGGCGCACGAAAACCCAGTAAAACAGCAATCGCTGTTCTAATTTTATTATTCAAACATTAAAAAACATATTTTTACGTTTAAAACGTATAGTTTTTTATGATTCAAAGAATTCTCTTTTTCTTTTTACTTTTTATTGGATTCTCAATCCAAGCTCAAACTGAATCTAAAGATTTTAGAATACAGAAATATTTGATTGAAAAAGATACCGTTCAATTAGATTCTGTAGCTTTAAATCCAGAGAAATTTAAAGTCTTAGATGCTTTTTCTAAAGAAATTCCTACTTCAGAATTTACAATCGATTTTAGTAATGCTATTTTAAGTATCAACTCAAAAAAATATACAGAAATTACGGTAGAATATTTTCGCCTACCAGATTTTATCACCAAAATATACACTCCTTTTGATGAAAAATTCATCCTGCCAAACGGCACAAATACCGGCAAGTTATACAGTTTAACCACCAACAAAAAAGCTTCAGATATCAAATTGTTTGATGGTTTACAAACCAAAGGTTTTATCTCTAGAGGAATTACCTCTGGAAATAACCAGAACGCAGTTACAAGTTCTGCTTTAGATTTAGAAATTTCTGGAAAACTATCTAAAGACGTAACCTTAAGAGCCAATATTTTTGACACGAATATTCCCATTCAAGAAAACGGATATTCGCAAAACATCACCGATTTCGACCGTATTTTTATTGAAATGTTTACTGATAATTGGCGTGTAAAAGCGGGAGATATTTCTCTAAAAAACACCAAAAGTTATTTTTTACCGTTTACCAAACAAGTTTCAGGCTTACTGGTAGAAGCTAATTTAAATGACAACCTTAAAGTTGCCGCTTCTGGCGCTGTGGTGAGAGGTAGATTTAGCTCATATAACATTAATGGTGTAGAAGGCAATCAAGGTCCGTATAAAATTTTAGGGACTAATAATGAAACTGCCATTTTAATTATAGAAGGCAGCGAACAGGTTTTTATCAATGGAATTCCTATTAAACGCGGAGAAGAAAACGATTATACTATTGATTATAATTTAGCTGAAATAGAATTCAATACCACATATCCAATTACTAATGATATGAGAATTAAAATTGATTTTCAATATTCAGAAAGAAACTATACTCGTTTTATAACCTATGATGAAGCTTCTTACGAAGGTGAAAAATTTAGTATTGCTGGTTATTTTTATTCGGAAAATGATGCTAAAAACCAACCCATTCAGCAAAATTTAACTGCAGAACAAAAAGAAATCTTACAAAGTGCTGGTAACAATACAGATTTAATGATTGCAGAAAGTGCTTACGTAGATGCTTTTAATGAAAATAAAATTCTCTACAAAAAAGTTATAAACGGTAGCAAAGAAATTTTTGAATATTCTAGCAATCCAGCTGATGAATTGTACACGGTAACTTTTTCTAACGTTGGCAGTAATTTAGGAGATTATGTATTGGACCAAACCACAGCAATCGGAAATATCTTTTTATTTGTTGGCACAAATCAAGGGAATTTCAACCCTATTATTCGTTTAACTCCACCTACAAAATCGCAATTATTTATTGTTCAATCTGCATACAATCCTTCTGGAAAAACAATAATTAATACCGAAGTTGCATTGAGTAATAATGATGCCAATTTGTTTTCTACTATAGATGATGCCCAAAATAAAGCCATCGCTACAAAAGTAAATTGGCAACAGACTTTAATTGATAAAAAATGGAAATTACAGAGTAATGTAAGTCATGAATTTGTGCAGAATAATTTTAGAACAGTACAACGTTGGGAAACGGTAGAATTTAACAGAGATTGGAATATTCTAACAAATGACGCCACCAAAAGCTATTTTCAGTCTGAATTTAGCTTACAAAATAAAAAGGAAGATTTTATTTTATACCGATATAACAACTTAACGTACAAAGATATTTTTTCTGGAAACAAGCATGAATTACAATCTAAGATGAAGTTAAAAAACACTTCCTTTTATGTAAATGGTAGTTTTTTACAAAACACTTCAACAACCGAAGACAACTCGTTTTTTAGAGCGAAAGCTAAAGTAGAACATGATTTTAATAAAAAATGGTTGGGAGCATTTATCAACTTTGAAACCAATAGCAGAAAAGACCTTACCACACAAGAATTTATCAATACAAGCCATAAATTTAAAGAATATGAAACCTATTTCGGAATTGGAGATTCTACCAATGTATTTGCCAAATTCGGATTTAATTACAGAAATAACGACAGTATAAAGTCGAATAGTTTTACAGAAATTAATAATAGAAAAACATTTTACATCAACAGTAAAATCATACAAAACAAACAAACCAATTTAAGTGTTTTTGCGAATTACAGACTTACAGAAAACAAGTTTACAGACAATGAAAAATCGTTAAACTCTAAAGTTGTTTTTAATCAAGCATTATTTAATAGTTTCATCAATTTAGGAACCGTTTATGAAACTTCATCGGGTAACGTTGCCCAACAAGAATATATTTATGTAAAAACAGAACCTGGTTTGGGGTATTATACTTGGATAGACTATAACAGCGATGGCGTTAAGGATTTTGATGAATTTGAAGTTGCAGAATTTCAAGATCAAGCGGAATATTTACGTTTACCAAAACCAAATTTACAATTTATTGCCACTCAAAGAGCAAAATTTACGCAGTCTATAACATTAAACCCAAGAATTTGGACAGCTAAAAATGGGGTTAAAAAAGTACTTTCTAAGTTTTATAACCAGAGTTTTTTAAGTGTAGAAAATGAACAGCAAAGAATAGGGAATTCGTTTAATTTTAATCCTTTTGATTTTGATGAAAGTAAACTGATTGGTTTAAATTTCAGTCTTAGAAATAGTCTATATTTCAACAGAAACCTTCAAAAATATAGTACAACATATACTTACGGAAAAAACAGAAATAAGCAACAATATTTTATCGGAAATCAAGAAAATAACATTGAGTTACATCAGCTAGATTTTGCACATAAATTTGCAACTTTTTGGTTGCTTGAGTTGATGGGTAAAACCGCTGAAAATGATTTAAAAACAGCCAATTTCAACAATAGAAACTACACCATTAATGCCAATGAGTTTCAGCCAAAAATTAGTTTCTTATACAATGAAAGCAATCGTTTAACTGCTTTTTATCACTTTAAAAATAAAGAAAACCAACTCGCAGATTTCGAACAGTTGAAGCAACAAAAATTCGGAATTGAATACTTCTACATCAACAGTAAAAAGAATCAAATTTCTGCCAATGCAAACGTATTTTTAAATGATTTTACTGGTGATACCAACTCGCCCGTTGCCTACCAAATGTTAGAAGGTTTACAGGATGGAAAAAATTATACTTGGAATCTTTTATTCAATCAGAAATTAAATGCTTTTTTAAATCTGAACTTATCTTATTTAGGTAGAAAAAGTGAGAACTCAAAAACCATTCATACCGGAACTGTGCAGTTGAGAGCTATTTTTTAAAATGTTGTTATAATATCAGTTCGAAACTAGAAAAAAATATTGAGCAAAAATGATAACGTGCAGTTTTGTCATTTCGACCTTTTGGGAGAAATCACATAAAGTTTGGTTCTCGTTATGTTCTCACTGCTATGAGATTTCTCAATACTTCGAAATGACAACTGTTGTGGCTCCGTTTTGTGAAATAACTGTTATAAACCTTGATTGGTTCTTCAACTGCGCTCAACCAGACAAATCACTTTTTTTAAACAATAAATAATGCTGCTATCTAATTAACATTTAATATTGTTAATTTTCTTCTTATGTAACAATTATTTCATTAAAAGTTTAAAAAAAATGGTTAATTTGCATCGTAATGATGAAACTTACAGCACTTTTATTATCAAATTTAATTCTCTTGCAGAGTTTTAATATTGGTTTAGAAACTTTTTCTAAAATCAATGTATTGATAGAACACGCCCAATTTCATCAAGAAACATACGGGGACACTTTTACAGATTTTTTAATAGAACATTATGGAGATAAAGAATCTATATCAAAAAAACACAAAGAACATGGCGATTTACCTTTTAAACAAGATTGTGTAAATCACAACCATTTACCGTCTGTTTTTACTTTAAACACGCAAATTTTTGAATTGAAACAAACCCCAACAATTCAAATTCAACAAAATTATTTTTACAAAGAATCTTATTCTTTAGTTGATAAACCTTCTGTTTTTCAACCACCCAAACACGCATAATTCATTTTAGATTTTTAATTCTGGATTCGTTTAACACATAAACGGAAACCAGGAATTTATTTATTTCTTAATTTTTATGAATTATGTTAGAAAACATTATAAAAATCAGCTTAAAACATAAGCTAATTACTTTCCTTTTCACGGCATTTATTATTGGTTTCGGAATTTTCTCTTTAACGAGAATTCCTATTGGTGCTGTGCCGGACATTACCAACAATCAAGTACAAGTTATTACCACATCTCGTAATTTATCTACCCAAGATGTAGAGCAATTTATTACCTATCCGGTAGAGTTAGAAATGGCGAATTTACCGGGAGTAGAAGAAATTCGTTCTGTTTCTAAATTTGGTTTATCTGTTGTAACCATTGTTTTTAGCGATGATATGGGTACTTATTTACCACGACAATTAATTGCCGAAAAAATAAAATCGGCTTCAGAAAAAATTCCACAAGGATTCGGAACACCAGAAATGGGGCCCATTACCACAGGTTTAGGAGAAATTTATCAATATATATTAGATGTTAAACCAGGGTATGAAAACCAATATTCTCCCACAGAATTAAGAACTATCCAAGATTGGATTGTAAAACGACAGTTATCGGGAATTCCAGGTGTTGTTGAAATTAATACTTGGGGAGGTTTTTTAAAACAATATGAAGTTGCCATTAATCCGAATAAGTTAAATGCAATGGATATTTCTGTATCCGAAATTTATGAGGCATTAGAAAAAAATAATAGTGTTGCAGGTGGTGGATATATTGAAAAAACCAACGAAACCTTTTTTATTAGAGGAGAAGGTTTGATAAAATCGCTTGAAGATGTTGGCAATATTGTGGTTAAAAATGAAGGCACTCCTATTTACATAAAAGACATAGCCAAAGTAGGTTTTGGAAGCGCTACCCGTTTTGGTGCCATTACCGGAAACGGACAAGGAGAAAAAGTACTCGGACAAGTTATGATGCTGAAAGACGGCAACTCCAAAGCAATTATTGACGCCGTAAAAGAACGTGTAGCTTCCATACAAGGTAGTTTGCCAGAAGGCGTTTTTATCAACGGATTTTTAGAACGTAGCGAATTAATAGACAAAACAACTTTTACCGTTTCCGAAAACTTAATTTTAGGGTCGCTGATTGTCATCTTTGTAGTGGTCTTATTATTAGGAAACCTTCGTTCTGGATTGGTGGTAGCATCCGTTATTCCTTTAAGTTTATTATTTACTATTTCATTGATGAATCTTTTTGGTGTAGATGCCAATTTAATGAGTCTTGGTGCCATCGATTTTGGAATTATTATTGACGGAGCCGTCATAATTGTAGAGTTTATTGCTTTTAGAATTATTACAGAAAGCGACAAATTAAAATCTTTAGGCAAAAGAGCCAAACAAGATGAAATCGATGCAATTACCTTAAAAAGCGCTTCAAAAATGATGAATTCGGCCATTTTTGGACAATTAATTATTTTGATTGTTTTCATCCCTATTTTGTCATTAAGTGGTGTGGAAGGAAAAATGTTTAAACCAATGGCATTAACCTTTAGTTTTGCATTAATTGGTGCTATGTTATTATGTTTAACCTACGTACCCGTTGTCTCTTCCTTATTTTTAAAACCGAGTAAACCTAGTGATAAAAATATTTCAGTACGTTTAATGAAGATCTTAAATTCATGGTACAAACCTTCTATTCATTGGGCTTTACAGCATAAAAAAATAGTACTTAGTTTAGCGGGATTTCTTTTAACATCGAGTATTTTCTTGTTTACAACCATGGGAGGCGAATTTGTACCAACCTTAGATGAAGGTGATTTTGTAATTCAACCTGTATTAAAAACGGGAACTTCGTTAGGAAAAACCATTGAAATCACCACAAAAATAGAGCAAATTCTTTTAGATAATTTCCCAGAAGTAGACCAAGTGGTGAGTAGAATTGGTGCTGCAGAAGTACCTACAGACCCAATGTCTATGGAAGAAAGTGATGTTATTATAAAACTTAAGCCTAAAGGCGAATGGGTTTCTGCAAATAGTAAAGACGAATTAGCAGATAAATTTAAAGAAGCCTTAGCCATAATTCCTGATATGGAAGTTGAGTTTACTCAACCTATAGAAATGCGTTTTAACGAATTAATTACAGGTGTTAGAGCAGATGTTGCTATTAAAGTATTTGGAGACGATTTATCTGTTTTAGCTACCAAAGCAGATGAAATAAAAGAATTGATTAAAAACGTAGAAGGCGCTTCTGATATTATTATTGAAAAAGTAGAAGGCTTGCCGCAAATGAGTGTCACTTTTAACAGAAGTAAAATTGCACGTTATGGTTTAAATATTTCTGATGTAAATCAATTAATTTCTATGGGTTTTGCAGGCGGTACCGTGGGTAATGTTTTTGAAGGCGAAAAACGTTTTGATTTGGTGCTTCGTTTAGATGAAAATAATAGAAAAGACTTATCAAGTCTAGCGCATTTATATGTAGACACACCCGATGGAAATAAAATTCCTTTAAGTGAATTGGCTGATATTAAATACACCACAGGACCAGCAAAAATATCTAGAGATGACACAAAACGTAGAATTGTAGTGGGTGTAAACGTAAGAAACAGAGATTTACAATCTGTAGTAGACGATGTTAGAGCTATTATTGACAAAAATTTGAAATTACCCGTTGGCTATAGCGTTACGTATGGCGGACAATTTGAAAATTTACAAAGCGCCAAAGCTCGTTTAAAAGTTGCAGTACCTATTGCACTAACCTTAATATTTCTACTACTCTATTTTGCATTTGGCTCTATAAAAGAAGCTTTATTGGTCTATTCTGCCATTCCGTTATCCGCCGTAGGAGGCGTTTTATTATTATGGCTGCGTGGTTTGCCTTTTAGTATTTCTGCTGGTGTTGGTTTTATTGCCTTATTTGGTATTGCCGTATTAAATGGTATTGTATTGATAGAGCATTTTAAAGAGCTAAAAGAAGAAGGAATGGACGATATTGAAGAACGTATAAAACGCGGAACCGCAGAACGATTAAGACCTGTTTTACTAACTGCTGCAGCCGCTGCACTAGGTTTTTTACCGATGGCCATTTCTACCAATGCAGGCGCAGAAGTACAACGTCCTTTAGCAACTGTAGTAATTGGTGGTTTGGTAACAGCTACTATTTTAACCTTAATTGTTTTACCCGTTTTATACGCTTGGTTTGAAGAGAAAAAATCGATCAAACTCAATAAAAAAGGAGCTTTAACTGTAATTGGTTTGTTTTTGATGATAAGTGCAAATGCGCAATCTAAATTAACGGTGGAAGAAACATTAAACTTGGCTTTAAAAAATAATACCAGTTTAAAAGCTTCTAATTTAAAAATAGACGAAAGCAAGGCTTTGGTGGGAAGTGCTTTTAGTTTTGATAAAACTGCTGTTTACTATAATTATGATGAAAATAATTTAGCAACAAACAATCAACCTTTAAAAATAGTTGGAGTTGCACAAGACTTTAAATTTCCGACAGTTTATTTTGCTGATAAAAAAATAAACAAAAGAAAAGTTTTAATTGAAGAAACAAATTATAACATTCAAGTTCAGCAAATTAAAAAAGCGGTGTATGCAAATTATTATCAACTCAGTTATGCTAAAAATAAGGCTGAAACCTATCGATTTTTAGATAGCTTGTATCAAGATTTTGCAAAAAAAGCAGCACGTAGGTTTGAGTTGGGTGAAACCAATTATTTAGAAATGATTACTGCTAAATCGAAACAAAAACAGTTAGAAACCGTCTACAAACAGTCTTTGCAAGAAATTGTATTAGCAACCAATCAATTAAAAAGTATTGTACAGATTGATACTTTAAATATTTTGAATCAGCCGCTTCAGAAATTAGAAGTACAACAAATATCAACCAAAGATAATTTAGGCATTCAATATTTTAATGACGTTAAAAACTATCAAAATGCTTTGTCTCAAAAGGAAAAACAAAACCTGTTGCCAGATATTAGTTTAGAATATTTTCAAGGCACAAATAATCTCTTAAAAAGCCCTATTAAAGGCTATCAAATAGGATTAAAAATTCCGTTGTTCTTTTCTGGAAATGCTTCCAAAATAAAAGCTTCAAAAATTTCTGAAGAAATTGTTTTAGAGCAACAACAAGATTATAAAGTGAAACTAGAATCTGAGCACAACGCTCTTTTAGCAACTTTACAGCAATATAAAGAAGCCATTAATTATTACGATTTACAAGGAAGAAATTTGAAAGATGAGATTATTAAAACCGCTAACAGAACATTTAAAGAGGGTGAAATTGATTTTTTTCAATACATACAAAGTTTAGAAACGGCCAAAGATATTGAGCTTTCGTATCTAGACAATTTAAATGCGTACAACCAAACGGTTATCAAGATAAACTATCTTATTTTAAATACTTTTTAAAGTTGATTCAATAAATAATAATTACAAATTTATAAAAAAATGAAATACACATATATCCTTTTATTTTCGGTGCTTTTTTTAGCCTGCGGAAATAAAGAAAAAGCAACAGAAAACAGTGAAGAAATTGTAGTAAACAACAATTTAATTGAAATAAGCGAGCAACAATTCAAAAGCGAAAACATGCAATTAGGTTCGCTTTCAGAACAAGCTTTTAATACCGTAATAAAAGCAAATGGCACCATCGATGTTCCGCCAGAGAATAAATCGAGTGTAAGTACTTTTGTGGGGGGTTATGTAACTAAAATTCCACTTTTAGTGGGCGATAAAGTCAAAAAAGGACAATTAATAGCCAGTTTAAAAAACACCGAGTTTATAGAAATTCAGCAGCAATATTTAGAAATTTCTGCACAATTGAATTTTCTGAAAAATGAATTCAACAGACAAAAAACTTTGTTTGATGAAAATATTACTTCCAAAAAAAATTACTTACAAGCAGAAAGTACGTACAAAGTTAGTTTAGCAAGTTATAACGGATTGCGTCAAAAATTACAAATGATGAATATCAATCCGAATGCAGTAGATAAAGGACAAATAACAGCAACCATCAATTTATACGCACCAATTGGCGGATATATTACAAAAGTGAATGTAAGTAGTGGCTCTTTTGTTTCTTCAGCAAGCGAATTGTTAGAAATTATAAATACAGATCATATTCATTTAGAATTAGCTGTTTTTGAAAAAGATATTTTAAAAATAAAAAAAGACCAAAAAATAAAATTTAAAATACCAGAATCTTCTAATGAAATATTTGATGCAGAAGTGCATTTGGTGGGTACATCTATAAATAAAGACAGAACTATTAAGGTGCATGGTCATATTAATGATGAAAAAGCTACTAATTTTATTTCAGGCATGTATATTGAAGCTGATATAATTTGTGATTCTAAAAAAGAAATATCATTACCAAAAAGTGCACTTAAAAAAAGTGGAGACCTCTATTTTGCATTGGTTTTAAAACAACAAAAGGATGCTAATTATATCTTTGAAAAAGTAAAATTAAAGATTGGTGTGCAAGATGAAAACAACGCACAAATATTAAATCCAGATATTTTAAAAGGAAAGAAAATACTTATTCAAGGAGGGTTTATGTTATCTAATGATTTTAATGGAGCGTAAACATTTTTAATACATTAAATACAAGATAATTTCAGGTTTTTAATTTGTGTTATTTTTTAGATTTTCGGATCGTTTTTTGATACGTTTGCATTATCAACCAAAAAAAATGAAAATGAAAAACATTACGCTATTAGTGCTATTATTTATTTCTGCTATTTCAATAGCACAAGAAAAAGAAGAAAAATACCCACAAGACATCAATAAAAAGCACGAAGTAAAATTAAATGCTTTTGGCCTTTTAGCATTTGAATGGTTAGATGTTTCTTATGAATATTTAATTAATGATGAATCCTCTTTTGGTGTTGGAGTATTAGTAGGTTTTGACAATAATGAAGATATAGATGAGTACAGAAAGTTTTCTTTAACACCGTATTACAGAAGATATTTTTCTAACAAATTTGCTAGAGGTTTTTTTGTGGAAGGTTTTGGAATGTTACACTCTTATAAGAATAATAATTACGACTATTATCTTGATGGTTATGGAAATTATAATAGTTCTTATAACGGAGACACCAAAACAGAATTTGCTGTTGGTATTTCTGTTGGAGGGAAATTTATTTCTAAAAAAGGGTTTACTACAGAAATATATTTAGGAGTAGGTCGTAATTTAGGAGGAGATAACAGTTCTTTAGAGGCCGTGGGTAGAGGTGGAATCTCTTTAGGATATAGATTCTAAATCAATCTTATTTACTAAGTTTGCAACATAATTAAAGTTTAAAAAAAACGTTATTCATAAAATTAAAAACATGAAAAAATTACTTTTGGCTTTCGGACTGTTAATCAGTTCTTTAAGTTACGCACAACAAGAAATTAAATTAGACATTGGAGACGCATTGGTTATAAAGAGTTTAGAGTTTTCTTATGAAAACTATATCACAGAGACTTCTTCTTTTGGTGTTTCTGCTTTATTTAACTTAGCAAAACAGGACGCTAATTTTAGGTATAATGAAAATACTATGATTACACCATATTATCGTAATTATTTTTCTAAAAATGACCAATGGAACTTTTTTGGTGAAGCTTTTCTAGGAATTAATGCTGGAAAAGAAGAAAAGCCTGACAATGGTGGTAGTGGTGTTTCTTATGACAAATACACAGATGGCGCTTTAGGAGTTGCTGTTGGTACCAAGTATATTACAGAAAGTGGTTTAACTATTGATATACACGCTGGTCTTGGTAGAAACTTATTTGGGTCAGATTCACCTACGTTAGTACCTAGATTAGGTGTAAATGTTGGTTGGAGATTCTAATTACTTTTTTACTTTACAAAAGTATTACATCTTGTAATACTAAACTTGTTTCAGTATCTCAACTTACTAAAAGTAAATACCATAAGAATCTGAAATAAATTCAGATTGACAAAAAAACGCACTTTAGAGTGCGTTTTTTTTGGATTATAATTACACCTCAGCAGATGATTATTATAGACTTCAGATCTTCTCTACTTTAAGATAAAACTTATAACCTCGTCATTTTAAACACGTATTTATACTCTTTCCAAATTTATTTTTTGCTTTTACACCTACAAGGTTTTAAAACCTTGCAGGAAAACATAATCATTTCATTTATTTACCAAACATTTAATAATGGTGTTCAGGGTCATATTATACCAAACAAACATCAAAAAGATCGATTAAATTCGTTTCTTTTTCCTTAATATTTTAATATATATAATAGAATCATAACTAAGACTATGATTCCATTTTCTATTTCATATTAAGAAAAAACAATTCAACTTTATCATCAATCACATTAAAATTCATTTGGTATTCGTTAAACATTAAATAAAAAAACCTCTTGAAGCGAATGGCTTCAAGAGGTTACAAAATATATAGCTAAGTAATTTTACAATTACTGAATTTTATTATAAGCTTGCACTTTTCCAAGACCAAGTACTAACATCAACCTTAGTTCCTGTTTTATAATCTGCTGTTGTAGAAGCTGTAGAACCATCTATAATTACATTTGCTAAAGGACCATCATTTTTCATGTCGATATTTTTTGCATATCCTTCTAACCAAATGTTAGTAATTGTAGCTCCAGATTGTAACTTAAATTGCAAAGCAGTACCATCTACACTAGAAATAGCTGTTAGGTTTACAAATTTTGGATTTCCGTTTACTTTATCTCCTTCAAATGCAGTAGAAAAACCAGTAACTGTATGAGAAATATACGTATTAGTTATAGTTCCGTTCCATCCTTCTGTCCAGTCTACAGAATCATCTTCATTGTTTTCTAAATACACATTTTTTGCAGAAACTGTTCCTCCAAAAAACTCAACTCCGTCATCTGCTCCATTAATTACAGAGATATTCTCTATGGTAGTTCCAGATCCAACAGCGTAAAAAGAAATTCCGTTGTATTGAGAATCTGCATTAATTTGAGCACCAGTTCCTTTAATTACTAAATATTTAATAGAACCAGAGCTATCTGCATCGTTTGTACCTCCGTAGATAAAACCACCTACTTCAGCATCCGCATTAACACCTCCAGAAGTAGTTGCATCTCCACAGATAGTTAAACCTCCCCAATCTCCAGCTGTTGCTGATGAAGAAGAAATAACAACAGGATTTGTTGCTGTACCTTGAATATCTATTTTACCACCTTTTAAAACAGCTATATAAACACCTGTTCCACCATCTCTAGCGATTATCTTAGTTCCTGCAGGAATTACTAATTCTCCACCATCTTGAACGATGTAAGAAGAGTTTAAACTATATACTATAGAAGCATCTAAAGTTACTTTATTTGTTACTGTTCCCTGTAAAATTGAAGTTGGTATAGAAACACTTGAGTTTACCCAAGTAAAACTTGCAGCAGTAG
Organism: Polaribacter sp. Z014; assembly: GCF_023555435.1. Lineage (NCBI taxonomy): Bacteria > Pseudomonadati > Bacteroidota > Flavobacteriia > Flavobacteriales > Flavobacteriaceae > Polaribacter > Polaribacter sp. Z014. The sequence goes on along the minus strand of NZ_JALCZP010000018.1, from coordinate 32,920 downwards.
TTACTGGCGTATTTGTATAAGATAATAATGGGTTTGCAGCAACACCATCAATTAGAACATTTGCTAAAGGTCCATCATCCTTCATATCTATAGAAACATCGTAACCAGACAATGATAAACCTGTAATTGTACCTCCAGATTGTAATTTAAATTGTAAAGCTGTACCACCAACTGTAGAAACAGCCGTAATATTATTGAATTTAGGATTGTTATTGGCTTTATCTCCTTCAAAAACGGTAGAAAAACCTGCAATAGTATGAGAAATATAAGCATTATCTACAGTACCATTCCATCCTTCTGTCCAATCTATAGCATCGTCTTCGTTATTTTCTAAGTATAAATTACTTACAGAAACGGTACCTCCAAAAAACTCAAAACCATCATCAGAACCATTAATTACAGCTACATTACTAATTTTAGTTCCAGATCCTACTGCATATAAAGACACTCCGTTATATTGAGAATCTGCATTAATTTGAGCACCTGTTCCTTTTATTACTAAGTAATTGATAGATCCAGAATTATCTGCATCATTTGTTCCTCCGTAAATAAAATCACCAACCTCTGCTTTTGCATCAGCTCCTGCTGTAGTTGTTGCATCTCCACAAATTGTTAAACCTCCCCAATCTCCAGGATTACCAGAAGCAGAAGACATAAATACTGGGTTAGACTCAGTACCTTGAATATCTATTTTACCACCTTTTAAAACTGCAATAAATACACTTGTTCCTCCATTTAAAGCTTGTATTCTTGTTCCTGCAGGAATTGTTAATGTTGCACCTGATTGTACTATAAATGATGCATTTAAATTATAAACTGTACTAGCGTTTAAGGTAAAATCTTCGTCTAAACTACCATTCATTACACCAGAAGCTAAATTTCCGATAACTTCTGAAGTTGGTTCTTCTATGAAAATAGAAGGCTCTTCACTACCACAATTTGTTAGTGTTAAAGTAACAACAGAAAATGCTACTATGTTTAAAATTTTAAAAATTGATTTTTTCATTTTTAGTTTAATATGTTTGTTATTTTATACAAAGAAATGGTCTTATTCTTTCCTTTTCTTTACCTAAATATTAATAGTATGTTAGGATTTATTATAATTTTGATAGCTTTGTTAAGTAATCGTTAATTGACTAAAAAGTATATTTAACACTTAATGTTAACTGACTTCCTTTTTTATAAGACAATACAGTTTTATTGGTTTCTACATCTGTATTTATATCCTTAACGAACTGTGTTTGTTTAATTTCTGGATTCAACAAGTTTCTACCGACTAATTTTAATAATAAATTTTTGCTTAATTTTTTACTAACTACAAAATCTAGTGTAACAAACCCTTTTTCTATAATTTCATCATTATATAAGGATGCGCTATTAGAAAAATCTTCTGGAGAACCCAAAACATAAATTTTATCCGAAGAATAATTACCACTTAAAGTTGCCACCAATTCTTTTTCTTTATTATCAGAATAACTTAAAGAACCATTTGCAATAAAGTCTGATGCTCCTTGTAAACTAGATGTAGTAACATCTTTGTATTGAAAATCTTTTAATAAATCTTGCTCTAACCACATTTTGGTAATGTTACCAGTAATGTTTAAAACACTTTCGTCATCATCATTTTTTAGTACATCTGTTTTTGCTTCTAATTCTAAACCATAAACAGTTGCTTTTTCTCCTGTATTTGCGTAATAAAAATATCCTGATGAACCTCTTGTTTGAGCTAAGTTTATTGGATCATTAATTTGTTTGTAAAATGCTGTTGCAGAAAAAAGTTGTCCTCTTTGAGGAAACATTTCATATTTTAAATCGAAATTATAAATTTCTGATTTTTCTAAATCAGGATTTCCTTTTGTAACACGACCAGTTGGAGAAACATATTCAAACGGAGATAATTCTTTAAATTCTGGTAAAGTTTGTGTAATACTAGATGCAAAACGCAAATATTTGTTTTCTGATAATTCTAGTTTTAGGTTTACACTTGGGTATAAACTTTGGTATACTCTATTTAAAGTACCTATTCTTTCACGACTATTTTCTAAGTCGTAGTAGTTAGCAACATCCCAAATAGCATTTATTTCATCTCTTTCGAAACGGAAACCTAAATTACCAGACAATTTATTATCTAAAGCAAAATCGAAGTTTACAAAACCAGCCATAATAGTTAAATCTGCTTCAAACCTATCGGCAGGAGAAGTTCTTAAACTTAAACCATTATTAAACCCTGTAGCAGTAAATACTGAAGATAACTCATCTATAGATGGCGCCGTATATCCTTTTGCTTTTACACCCACAAATAAAGATTTAAAAGTTCTTTCTTTATATCTATAATTTACTCCATAGTTTAAAGAGTATGGTTTATCATCATTTTCATCCTTAACACCCAAAGCCCATTTGTTTTCTATAAAACCATTGTACTCTGTATCTTGAATTTTCTGACTCGATTTTCTTTGTTGAAAATCTCCAACATGAGAAAACTGTACCTCTGGAGAAGTAGTAATATCTAAAATATTTACTTCATTTCTAATTCTATTTGGTTCTTCTGCCAACACAAAATTGTAACCTCCAGCCCAATTTAAAGTATTGTTTTCATTCCATTTATGCTCACCTAAAAGTTGATTAACAAACATGGTAGTTTGTCTAAAATTTTGGTCTCTTACAAAAGCGCCTTCTTCTTGCGGATCTTGATCAAAAACATATCCTAAACCTTTTCTTCCTTGTTCGTATAAATTATCTGTAGATTTATTTACAAATAAAGTATTGTATCTAATTTTGTTATTATCATTTAATCTTACTCCAACATTTACATACCCTGTAGTATTTGTTTTAGAAATAAAGCTTTCTACATCATTTGTAGCAGCAACACTTCCATTAGAAATATCTGGAAACGCTTTATTTAAAACATTAGATCTATACGCTCTAAAAATTCCTTCTTGATATTCAAAAGATTTAGAATGAGAACCTGTAAGAAAAATAGCAACTTCTTTTCCGAAGATTTCAAATTTTCTTCCTGCAGAAAAAGAACCACTGTAGTTTATTGGAGTTGTTACTTTTTCTGTATCCCAACCTTGTAGTGTTATTAAATTCTGTAATGCATATTGTTTTTTATGAAAACCTAGAGATACATCATTATTAATAACTGTCTTTCTAAATGAATCTGAAACATCTAAAACATTTGTATTTGTTCCACCAGAAACAGAAACCGAATATCCTTTTTTAGAATACTCTTTAGAAATTACATCTACATTACCAGATCCTTGATCTGCATAACTAGTTGTTGAGTAGGTTTTACTAATACCTACATTTTGAATAATGTTTGTAGAAAACAAATCTAAATTTACATTCTTATTTTCTACATCATCCGAAGGAATAGGTAAACCATTCATGGTAGTAGATAAATATCTATCTCCCAAACCTCTTATATAAATATTTCCAGAACCTTCACTTTTAGTAACACCAGAAATTTTAGTAGTTGCATTTGCAGCATTAGAAACTCCGGTTTTAGCTAAAGTTTGCGCTCCAATACTTTCTTTAATTACAGTTGCTTTCTTTTGGTCTAGCAGTAAAGCAGAAACAGATTCTCTAGCTGTAGCAGCCTTAATAACCACCTCTTGTAAAGAAACGCCTTCTTCTGCAGATAGTATTTGATTAAGGGTTACAGATTCTCCATCTACAATTGTAACTGATTTCTCAACGGTCTTATATCCTAAGAAACTAAATTCTACAGTATGCTTTCCTGCGGATACATTTAAAATGTAATTTCCGTCAAAATCTGTAGTTGTACCAATTGCGGTTCCTTTAATAAGTACGTTAGCGAACGGTAACGGCTCATTATTTGTTTCTTTGTCCGTTAACACACCTTTTAACGTTCCTTTGCTTTGTGCAACTATTAATTGACTGAAAGCTAATAAGGCAATAAATAAAAATTTCTTCATTTTTTCGTATAATTTACTCCCGCAAAAGTCTACTGCATTTGTAAACTCTATGTTAGTTGTAAATTATGCTTGCATCACAAAAACATTAACTAAATGTTAAGTAAATAAAAATAGTTAACCTTTTATTAATTTTGATATAACATTCATTTTAATTTTTGATTAGATATTTGACCATTCTTTAGAGATAAAGATTCGCATAAATTTAATTAGTTTTTGTCGACTACAATTTATGAACGACTGCCTTTGGCCAAGGCAGTTTTTTTGTTTTAATAACACTTTATTAACATTAATTTAACATAATTAACGGTTCTTTGCAGTGACAAAAACTAATAATTATGCAATTCTCCATACTACGTAAAGTAGTAACCTTCATTATTGTATGTACCTTTTTAAGTGTACATGCACAAGAAACGAATGCGCCAAAATTTGGAAAAGGACTTTTTAACCTCGTTGGTAAAGACAGTACTTTTACAATGAAGGTTGGATTGAGATTTCAAACCCTTGCGACTTCTCAATGGGATGTAAGTAATGGGCTTTCTAACCCAGAAAGTTCTATGTTAATTAGAAGGTCTCGATTAAAATTTGATGGTTTTGCCTTTTCACCTAAATTAAAATACAAAGTAGAATTAGGTTTATCTAATAGAGATCAATCTGGTGCTTCATATTATACACATGAGTCTCCTAGATATATTTTAGATGCTGTTTTAAAATGGAATTTCTCTGGAAACTTTGTTTTATGGTTTGGACAAACGAAACTACCAGGAAACAGAGAACGTGTAATTTCTTCTGCAAATTTGCAAATGGTAGATCGTTCTTTATTAAATAGTAGATTTACTATTGATAGAGATATCGGAATTCAATTAAGACATCATTTTAATCTAACGGATAAATTTGTAGTAAAAGAAATTTTCTCTATTGCCCAAGGTGAAGGGAGAAATATAACCAGAGGCAACCAGGGCGGTTACCAATACACTACAAGAGTAGAATTATTTCCTTTTGGAGAATTTGCAAGCAAAGGAGATTATAAAGGAAGTGATTTAAAATTTGAACAAAAACCGAAATTATCTCTTGGTGTTGCCTATGATTTTAATAACAATGCTTCTAAAACAAAAAGTAATCAAGGTTCTTATATGTATATAGATGGTACTTTAGAAGGTTCTAGTGCAGAGTTTTATCAAACTAACATATCTACACTTTATTTAGATGCCATGTATAAGCATAATGGATTTTCTTTTATGGCAGAATATGCAAATAGAGATGCAAAAGATCCTTTAGCAAAAAATTCTGATGGTACTTTAACAGGAGATGAAGTACAAGTAGGTAACGGATTAAATTTACAATCTGGTTATATGCTTTCTAAAACGATAGAAGTTTCTGGTCGATACACAAACATTTCTTTAGATAAGGATATAACAGGTAAAGGTGCCGAAAACCAATATACTTTAGGATTGTCTAAATACATTGCTGAACATAAATTAAAAGTACAAACAGATTTAAGTTACACAGACATTGGTTTTAATACAAACCAACTATTATTTAGACTACAAGTAGATATTCATTTTTAATAAAAAAGATAACATAAACCTAACATAGGCATTCTTTTAAGTCTATAAATTTGCAAAAAAATTAATCAAACAAAATGGGAGATCCATATATTTTAATGTTAGTAGCTCTAGCTGTATTAGCTATAGTAGATTTAGTTATAGGTGTTAGTAATGATGCCGTTAACTTTTTAAATTCAGCCATCGGCTCAAAAGCAATATCTGTAAAAAATATTATGATTATTGCAAGCTTAGGTGTGTTTTTTGGAGCAGTTACCTCTAGCGGAATGATGGAAGTTGCTCGTAAAGGAATTTTTAATCCTAATATGTTTATGTTCCAAGACATTATGTTCATTTTTATGGCAGTAATGATTACAGATATCTTATTACTAGACATCTTTAATACCCTTGGAATGCCTACATCTACTACTGTTTCTATAGTTTTTGAACTTTTGGGAGCTGCTGTTTGTATTTCTTTGATAAAAATATCTGCTAATGACGCACAGTCTTTTAATGATATTTGGAGTTACATTAACCATGAAACAGCCACTACCATTATTTTTGGTATTCTACTCTCGGTAGTAGTCGCTTTTTCTGTAGGGGCTATTGTCCAATTTTTTTCAAGGATGATTTTTTCTTTCAATTTCGAAAAGAGACCTACCTATATTAGCGCCCTTTTTGGAGGATTTGCTATTACAGCAATTACGTACTTTATTATTATAAAAGGGATGAAAGGAACACCTTGGTATAAAGATATAGCACATATAATAGAAGGAAATACATTTCTAATTATCGTTGGAAGTTTTGTTGTTTGGTCTATCATTTCTCAAATTTTAATCCATTTCTTTAAAATTAATATTCTAAAATTAATTATTGGAGTTGGTACTTTTTCTTTAGCCATGGCTTTTTCTGGAAATGATTTGGTAAACTTTGTAGGGGTACCAATTGCTGCCTGGAACTCTTACCAATCTTGGAACCTTTCTGGTGTTGCTCCAGATGCCTTTTCTATGGGTATTTTAGCGAAGAAAGTACCTTCTAACATTTGGTTATTATTATTAGCAGGTGCTATTATGGTAGTTACTTTATGGACTTCTAGTAAAGCACAAAATGTAATAAAAACAGGTATCGATTTATCTAGACAAGGAGAAGGTCATGAAAAATTTCAACCAAACCCTTTATCTAGAGTTGTGGTAAGATTTGCAATGGGTCTTAATTTTGGAATTAGTAAAATTTTTCCTAAAAAAATGTTGTCTTATGTAGATACTAAGTTTCAAAAACCAGTTATAGAATTGCCAAAAGATAAAACCTATGAATTACCTGCTTTCGATTTAGTAAGAGCATCTGTAAACTTAATTGTTGCTGGTATTTTAATATCTGTAGCAACTTCTATGAAATTACCTTTATCTACCACGTATGTAACTTTTATGGTAGCAATGGGTACTTCTTTAGCAGATAGAGCTTGGGGACGTGAAAGTGCTGTTTACAGAGTTGCAGGAGTAATAAACGTTGTTGGCGGATGGTTTTTAACCGCAATTACTGCTTTTTTAGCAGCCGCTCTTGTTGCTTATTTAATTAGTTGGGATATGGTTATGATTCCTATTTTATTAGCACTAGTTGCATTTTTAATTGGAAGAAACACCTTAATTCACAGAAGAAGATCTAAAGAAATAAAAAAACAAGTATATATAGAAAGATCAGAATTAATTACTATTAATGGTGTAATTGAAGAAAGTGCAGACCATATTTCTGAAGTAATACATCGTGTAAATAAATTGTATACCAATGTTGTAAATGATTTAGCCAATCATGATTTAAATAAATTACGTAAAACAGATAAACACGTTGCAAAACTTAATGAAGAAATAGATGGTTTAAAAGATGGTGTTTTCTATTTTATTAAATCTTTAGACGAAACCTCTGTAGAAGCAAGTAGATTTTACATTATGGTTTTAGGGTATTTACAAGACATAGCACAATCTATTAGTTATATTTCTAGAGCTAGTTACAAACACGTAAATAACAATCATAAAAACTTAAAGAAAGGGCAAATAAAAGATTTAAAAACAATTGATGTTGCTTTATCTATTTTGTTAACTAAAGAAGCGGCTATTTTTGAAAACAGAGAATTAGACAATTTAAACAGCCTATTAATAGAAAAGACAGAATTGTTACAAAGTGTAAGATCTTCTATTGAAAAACAAGTTGCTAGAATTAGAACTGATGAAACAAGCCCTAAAAACACCACTTTATACTTTAGCGTACTGTTAGAAACAAAAGATTTAATTAAAGCTTTAATGAGTTTATTAGAAACTTATGAAGAGTTTCACGTAAGTACAAAACAAGTAAAATTATAACAGTTTTCTATACACATAAAAAAAGCCATGAAATAAACTTCATGGCTTTTTTTATGTTACAATAAACTTGAATTATTTACTATCTGAAGGCATAAAGGTTTCTTAATATCAAATAAAAAATCTTATCGTAGCCTTAGTTATATGCCTCTTTTATATTAAAATATTAAGTAGAAAAGAAATGATTAATAGTGGTATAATGTGGTTAAATTAGTATTAAAACCAAAAACCCAAATTAAACAACCAATAATTTTCTTTATTATCTGGAGACCAACTATATTTTATTTCTAAAGGCCCTATAAGAGAATTATAACTGTAACCAATAGCATAACCTGTTTTAATATTTTCAAACAGGTCTATGTTCTTAAAAACATTGTCTTCTAATCTTCCGTAATTAGCTATTAGAGACAGATAATGTTTGTCTGCAATAGCATATCTAAAATTAAACTCTGACTTTAAAAAAGTATTATCAGAAAGCTCTGCAAAATCATAGCCATAAAAAGAAACAAACGTGTTAATATAATTTTTGTTATAGCCACCAAGATAAAAATCAAAAACATCAGAATTTACATCATTTAAAGTAAAACCTGCTTCATTTGTCATTTGAAAAGTAAGTTTATCCCAAAAAGTAGTGGCAAAGCCTAAGGTTCCTTTTGTTTGAGCAAAAGGTGAAAAATCATTATTATGATCGGATGAAACCATGTACCACTTAAAGTTTAAATCTCCAAAATATCCTTTTGTAGGAAAATACTTTTTATCATAAGTATCTAACTTTAAATAACCAAAACTATTTAAATAATTACTATTATCAAAAATGGTTACTCCATTGCTAGCAGAAGCAATAGTCTCTGTAGTTGCCTTTACATATTTATGCTCTAGACCTAACCCTAAAGTAAATCTTCTATTAAATGCAGTTTGAAGAAAAAACTGACTAGTAATATCTGTGTATTTTAAATTAATACTACTAATGGAAGGATATTGAGAGATTATTGAATTAAACTTAGAATTTGTTCTAAAATGATTATATCTAGATCTAAAACCATAACTTATATAGAAACCGTTATCTACAAAATAATCTAAGCTATATCTTAAATTGTCTCCTAAAACCATATCTAAAGAAAACAAATCATTATCTAATAATAAGTGTTTTTGATTATAGTTTACTAAAAACCCAGATTTATATAAAAAATCGTAATGAACGCCTAATTTAAGATTTGCATTTTCATTTGTTTCATTTAACTGCAATTTTAAACTATACGTATTGTCTTTCTTTTTAGTTAGGTGATACGCTATTCTTTCGTAATTTTTTGTTGATGATAAAAGGTGAATTCTTTTTGTAATTTCTTTTCTAGACAAACGATCTCCTACCTTTACTTTTACTTTACCCAAAACAAACGCTCTTGTATATAACTTAGAGCCAGATATATCAATATCAGAAATTAAGAACTTCTCTTTATTAAAATGTAACTTTTTACGGGCAGTTTTATGGGTTTGTTTTAATGCTAATTCCTTAAAAACTTTATTAAACTTTTGTCCTTCTTCAATTCCTTTTTGTAAAATTTCTACTTTTTTATCAAAACTAACAACATTATATCCCTTAATTTCTGGATGAATATAAACATCCAATATTTCTTTTTCTTTATCTGTTTTACGATACATCTGGTAACTAACAATCTGGTTCATTAGATCTACAACAGTATTTAGTTTTTCTTTTTGATTTAAACTCCCCTCAACATCTACCCCAATTACAATATCCATTCCTTTAGATTTCATAACACTTATAGGAAAATTATTTGCAATACCTCCATCAACCAACAATTTATTATCTAAAACAACTGGGTTTAACAAAGTAGGAAATGAGCCACTAGCCCTTAAAGCCAAGGGCAAAGAACCTTTTTCTAACAATACAGCGTTTCCGTCTTCTACATCTGTAGCAATACAAAAAAAGGGAATAGGCAATTTTTTAAAATCAGAAATACCTTCTACTGAAGCTAATAATTCCATTAAAAAATTTAAGACATTCTGACCTTTAGAAACTGCTTTAGGAAATCCTACAGCACCTTTATGAACAGGTAAAGTAATAAAGGTCTTTTCGCCAAATTCTTTTTCAAAAAATGGTTCAGAATTTCTAGGCAATTTATCTTGTAACAGAGAAACAAAATCGGTTTTTAAAACAATTTGTTCTATTTGTTCTCCAGAATAACCAATAGCATACAAACCACCAACAATTGCCCCCATACTAGTACCACCCACATAATCTATCTGTAAACCTGCTTTGTCTATTTCTTTTAGAACGCCAATATGAGCAAACCCTTTTGCACCACCTCCACTTAAAACCAAACCAACTTTTGGTTGCTTTTCTTGGCTATAAAAAGTAACAGAAAAAACTAAATAAAATACTACTAATAACTTTTTCATTCTTTATTCGGTTGAAAATATTCGTATACCTTTATGGCTCTTGCATTTCCTATAACTTCTTTTAACTCTTCTAAAGAAGCTTCTTTAACGCGCTTTGCCGACTTAAATTTACGTAATAAAGTTGTAATGGTCTGTTCACCTACATCCGGTATTTGTTCCAATTCAGATTTTATAGCACTTTTACTCCGTTTATTTCTGTGAAATGTAATTCCGAATCTATGGGCTTCATTTCTTAAGTACTGTGTTATCTTTAACGTTTCAGATTTTTTATCTAGATATAAAGGTATTGGATCTCCTGGATAATAAATTTCTTCTAAACGTTTTGCAATTCCTATAATGGCTATTTTACCTCTTAAACCTAAATTTTCTAAAGCTTTTAAACCAGATGATAGTTGTCCTTTACCACCATCCACAATAATTAATTGTGGCAAAGGTTGCTCTTCTTCTAACAAACGTTTGTACCTTCTATAAACAACCTCTTCCATAGAAGCAAAATCATCTGGACCTTCCACTGTTTTTATATTGTAATGTCTGTAATCTTTTTTACTTGGTTTTCCATCTTTAAAAACCACACAAGCTGCAACTGGGTTGGTTCCTTGAATATTAGAGTTATCGAAACATTCTATATGACGTGGCTCTACATGCAAACGTAAATCTTTTTTCATTTGCGCCATAATTCTTTTTACATGTCTATCCGGATCCACAATTTGTACCTGCTTAAATTGCTCCATTCTATAATATTTTGCGTTTCTTTCAGAGAGTTCTACAATACGTTTTTTATCACCTAATTTAGGGATAGTTACTTTTATATTTTCTCCCAAATTCACTTTAAATGGCACATAGATTTCTGGTGATTGAGAATCGAAACGTTGTCTAATTTCTACAATAAATAACTCTAATAATTCTTTATCTGTTTCGTCTAACTTTTTCTTAATTTCGGTGGTATGAGATTGAATAATAGATCCGTTAGAAATCTTTAAAAAATTTGCATACCCGTGTGTTTCATCAGAAATAATAGAAAAAACATCTACATTATTTATAGATGGATTTATAATAGTACTTTTAGATTGATAATTGCCCAACAAATTAAGCTTCTCTTTAATTTTCTGTGCTTCTTCAAACTCCATTTTTTCTGCAAAGCCCAACATCATTTCTTGAAACTTATCTAAGCTTTCTTTAAAATTCCCTTTAATAATATTTCTAATTTCTGCAATAGAATTATTGTAATGGCTCTCTGTTTCTAAACCTTCACAAGCACCTTTACAGTTTTTTAGGTGATATTCTAAACAGACTTTATATTTACCTTCATTTACATTCTGCGGACTTAAATCGTATTTACACGTTCTTAACGGATACAATTCTTTAATAAGATCTAATAAAACTCGCACCGTCTTAATAGACGTATAAGGACCAAAATATTCCGACCCATCTTTTATAACTCTACGCGTCATAAAAACTCTTGGAAAACGTTCTTTTTTTATACAAAGCCAAGGGTAAGATTTATCATCCTTCAATAAAACATTGTAACGAGGCTTGTATTTTTTAATTAAATTATTCTCTAATAATAAAGCATCCGTTTCTGTATTAACTACAATATGTTTTATACGAACAATCTTTTTTACTAATACCCGTGTTTTACCATTTTCATGGTTTTTATTGAAATAAGAAGCAACTCTTTTCTTTAGATTTTTGGCTTTACCAACATAGATAATTACATCTTCCTTATCAAAATATTGATAAACTCCGGGTTCATTTGGTAAGGTTTTTACTTGAAGTTCTAAAGGTGTAGACATCGCGCAAAATTACGTATTTTTTTTAAAGATATAGTGATGAGAAATCACTTCTAAAAACAAAATCTAAAAAGGTATTTTATATTTAAAATGATATAATAAGATTGCTCTTTCTATATTTTTCTATACTTTTAAAGCCTAACTAACATTATTTATAAATAACTAATACCTATTACATGACTAAAAAAAATACAATTTCTTTACAAACCGCTAAAAGATGGACTAATAGATGGCGCAAAATGGAAGGTACTTATAATGCCCACCAAGACTGTAGAGCTTTTAACATTCCATTAGAAGATTTAAAAGAAGCTATTGCAGAAGGAGCCGTAACAGTAAGGGCTTATTTAGGCGTTCATAAACAGAAAATAGAAGGAGAAATTGTTTTTGAAGAAAAATTAATTATTGTTGGTGTAGATGCTAACGGAAAAGATATGATTTCTTCTAAAGATGGCAAAAATTTAGATAAAGATAGTGGTGATATTTATGATTTAACATCTCCTTGTCCAGACAAATGCGATAATGAGAGCCCTTTAAACTAAACTGATTATTATGAGTTTAGATGATTTTATTGTAAATGCTGGGTACTTTTTTTTAATAATAAATACCCTAGCATTTATTATAAGTTATAATAAAAAACACAAAGCATTAAAATACTTTATTATGTATTTAATGCTATGCGTTTTTGTTCAAATTTATTCTAGTTTTTTAAGTTCCTTAAGAATAAACAACCTCTTTCTAAGTCATTATTTCTTTATTGGTCAGTTTATTTTTTTAAGTTTCTTCTTTTCTACTTTATATAACTTTAAAAAGTTAATTAGGCTTTTAACCTTCTTAATAGCATTCTCTTTTATTACATATTTATACAACTTTCCAGAAACACTAAAAAAATGGAATGTTTTAGAAATTGCAATTACATCCATACCTTTATTAGTTTATAGTTTTTTCTTTTTTGTAAAAAAAATAGACAACAATATAGACAAAAAATATATTTACTTTAACTCTGGTTTCTTTGTATACACCCTATGCAGCACACTTATTTTTACGTTAGGAAACATAGGGTCTAGAGAATTAAAATTTTATGTCTGGCAGTTTAATGCTTTTTTATACCTTATTTTTCAGATTATGGTTTTTGTGGAATGGTACAAAAACTTTAGAAAACCGATAAAAAAACCAAGTTTTATCCATTTTAAAAAACAAGTATAAACCCCTGTTTTTCCATAAACATCTTAAAAACTTAAGATAAACTACTATTTTTACCGTAAACTTATTTTTCCGTAATTTTGGTTTTACTTTTCAAAACCCCTTTATGGAAGAATTGCTTACTAAAGAAAACCAAGTGATAGTTATCGTTTTAATAGGTGTTTTATTACTTCTTCTAATGGGAGTTGCATTCCTGTTATTTTTCTTCTTCTCTAGAAAAAAAATAGTGGATAAAGAACTAGAGAAAAGAAACCTAGAAGTAAACCATCAAAAAGAAATTATACAGTCTATTATTATAACTCAAGAAGAGGAACGCAAACGCATTGCACAAGATTTACATGATGATATTAGCTCTAAACTAAATGTAATTAACTTAAATGCAAACCTTTTAAAAGATGGAGGTTTAACGCCAGAAGAGTACATAACTGTTAACAACGGTATTTTAGAAGCTACAGATAAAACCTTAGAAAGTGCTCGTAAAATTGCACACAATCTTTTACCACCAATACTAGAAGAATTTGGCTTTAAAGACGCAGTAGAAGAACTAGCAGACTCCTTTAATAACAGTAAAAAAATTAGTATTAAATACAATATAAATTACACCAACAAACTTTTAAACCCACAAAACGAATTACATTTATTTAGAATTACTCAAGAATTAATTAATAACTCTGTAAGACATGGTAAAGCTAATAATAGTACTATAAATATTTCTCAAAAAGACAATCGACTAATTTTTAGCTATACAGATAATGGCATCGGTTTTAATTCTGATGATAAAAATAATAAAAAAGGTCTTGGAATGAAAAATATAGAAAGTAGGGTTTCTTTATTAAACGGAAAATATAATATTGGAAGTGAAGTAGGTAAAGGATTTAACATTTTAATTGTAATACAACCCCCAGAATATGCAAAAAATTAATATTATAATTGCCGATGATGAAGAGCTTTTTAGAAAAGGAATTCGTTTTTTATTAGAAAGAGAACCTAACTTTAATATTTCTTTTGAAGCAGAAAATGGTAAAAAATTAGTAGATTTTATAAGAACTACAGAAGGATTTCCAGATATTATTTTGATGGATTTAAAAATGCCAGAAATGAATGGTGTTGAAGCTACTAAAGTTATTCATAAAACACACCCAGACATAAAAATAATTGCATTAACCAGTTTTGATGGTAAATCTTTTATTACCAACATGATCGATGTTGGCGCCTCTTCTTACCTACTTAAAAATACAAGTCCAAAAATGGTAGTTCATACAATTAATGAGGTGTATGAAAAAGGTTTTTATTATGATGAAAAAGTATTGACTATTATTCATGAAAACATTATTTCATCTAGTGGAAAACGTATAAAAAGCGATTTAGACAAAAAATTACTTTCTAAAAGAGAAATTGATGTTTTAGAGTTGATTTGCGCTCAAAAGACCACTACAGAAATTGCCGAAAAACTTTTTATAAGCCCAAGAACTGTAGAAGGTCATAGAAACAACCTACTTTTAAAGACACAGTCTAAAAATGTTGCAGGTTTGGTTATTTACGGTATTCAAAAAAAGTTAATAGAAATTACACCAGATTTCAACTTATAACAATCTTCATTTTTACTTTAAGGGTATAAATACTTATAAAACAAGTATTTATACCCTTTTTGTTTTTCAGAAAGTTGTTCTCTAAAATCAATGAAATCTTACGAGTAATTTTGAATTGTACAAAGCGTACAAACTAAACTTATTAACTTAAAAATTTATTATTATGGAACCATTTATTGCACAAATTATAATGTTTGGCGGAAACTTTGCACCAAGAGGATGGGCTTTTTGCGACGGACAATTATTACCTATTAGCCAAAACACAGCTTTATTTTCTTTATTAGGAACCACTTATGGTGGAGATGGAAGAACTTCTTTTGCTTTACCAGATTTAAGAGGTAGAGTTCCAATAGGCCCAAGACATGGTCCTGGTTTAAGTCCTGTAAAATTAGGGGAAAGAGGAGGAACAGAAACAAATACTTTAACCATTACTACATTGCCTAACCATAATCATACTGCTTCTGTAACTGGAATGACTGCTGCTTTTTCTAATGGAGTAGGTACTATTCCTGTAAATAGTGAAGAGGGTTTGGCAGATGAAAAAAATCCTGCTGGAGGTGTTTTAAATAATGCAGAAGCTGATATATATACTTCAGAAGCTGCAAATGCTGTTTATGGAGCAAATGTTGCTGTTACTGGAGATGTTGCTATTACAGGTGGAAATATAACAGTAGGAAATACTGGAGGTCAACAACCAGTTAATAATATGCAGCCTTTTCTAGGTATTAATTATATTATTGCTTTAGAAGGTATTTTTCCTTCAAGAAGTTAAATAATAAAAAACACAAATTATCTTAAAAACTCTGATGAAATCATCAGGGTTTTTCTTTGTTCAATACAAATTCATCAAAAAACACGTATAAACACCTATAAATTATTTAATCATTAAAAATATATTTGTACTAACCGCTAAAACCAACTATTATGAAAAAAACGACCTTTTTTAAACAGAAAACTATTTACTTTTTATTTTTCTTACTTACTTATAATTTTACCTTTTCACAAAACCAAAACGGAGCTATAGATGCTAAGGGAGACATTATTATTGTTGCTTTAGATAGTACAAATGATGATGGTTTGGCTTTTGTTTTACTAGATGATGCTCCAGCTGGAACAACCATTACATTTGATGATGATGAGTGGAATACTACTGTTTTTAATACTCCAAATGGTGAAGGACAATTAAGATGGGAAAATAACACCGGTTCTACCATTGCTGCGGGTAAATTTATAAAAATAACGAATGCAGATGGTGATGGTATTTCTGTAAACATAGGAAGTATTGCTGAAGTTGAGAGTGGGTTTTTATTAGGAACCACGAATGACCAGGTATATGCTTACACAGGTACACTACGTTCTAATCCTGGAACTTTTTTAACTTTTGCAGGAGCTTTAGCTTTAACAACATATGGTATGCCAACACTTTCTGGAACAGGGTTAACCAATGGTACTAACGCACTTGCTATAGATGATAGTAATTATATAGGTAGGTATACAGGTCCAACTAATTTTGGTGGAGTATCTATTGCTGCAGTTTCTGCAACATTAACCAATCTTTCTAACTGGACTTTTGGACCTTTTACATTTTCAACTCAAGTAATAGGAGATCTTACTGGAAGTGCTTTTGTAAATAATACAGCCCCAGTAATTGGTGCCACATCTGCAGGACAAAATGTAAATGATACTGCTACATTAAATCCTTTTTCTTCAATAACAACATCAGATGCAGATGGAGATAATGTTTCTGCAACTATTACTTTAGACAACAATGCTAAAGGTGTTTTATCTGGTACAGGTTTAACAGGTACAGGACCTTATGCTCTTGCAAGTACTACAACTGCAGACTTACAAGCAAAATTAAGAGCGTTAAGTTTTAACCCTACAGATAATAGAAGTTCAACATCAGAAACTACAACTTTTACAGTTGTTATTAATGATGGCACAGACACAGATACAAACAATGGAACTACTGTTATTTCAAGTGCAGTAGCACCAACAGTAACTAGCGTAAGTGCAACAACTGCAAACGGAACTTATAAAGCAGGCGACAATGTTATTGTAACCGTAACTTTTAATGAAAATGTTACTGTAACTGGTACACCACAAATTACATTAGAAACTGGTACAACAAATAGAACCATAAACTATAATGGTACAGGTAGTGGAACTTCAACTTTACAATTTACATATACTCTACAAGCAGGAGATATAAGTGCAGATTTAGATTATCTAGCAACAAACTCACTTACTGCAGGAACAAGTATTCAAGATGCTGGTGGTAGTAATGCTACATTAACATTACCTACACCAGGAGCAGCAAATTCTTTAGGTGCAAACAAAGCAATTGTTATTGATGGTAATGCACCTTCTACAACAAGCTTCACAAGAAAAACACCAACTACTCAAACTACTAATGCAGATGTCTTAACATTTTTAGTAACTTTTGATTCAGATGTTACAGGAGTTGGAGCAGCGGATTTTGCGGTTTCAGGTCCTTCTGGATCTAGTATTGGTGTAATTCAAGTAACAGCTTCTACTTATGATGTAACTGTATCTGGTGGAAACTTATCAACATTAAATAGTAATGTAGGTTTAAATTTTAGTGGTGGAGTTTCGATTACAGACCTTGCAGGTAATTCTTTACCGAGTACAGAACCAGCTATTGATGAAACATATACTTTAGACAACCTTGCACCACGTATCAGTAGTATCGTTCGTCAAAGTCCAACAACAAGCCCAACAGATGCAGATGCATTGGTATGGGATGTGACTTTTGATGGCGTAGTAAGCAATGTGAGCATAGCAGATTTTACAGCAACAGCAACTACAGCAACTACAACGAGTGTAACAAATCCTAGTGGAAACGTATATAGAGTAACGGTATCTGGCGGAAATTTAGCAGCATTGAATGCTACTGTAACTTTAGGGTTCGCCGGTGGACAGGATATTCAAGATGCTTCAGGTAATGTCTTATCTAATTTAACTCCAACAGGAACGAATAACAATACATTTGTTGTAGACAACACACCTCCAACATATACTTGGACAGGAAGTACCGACAACGATTGGAACACTCCTGGAAACTGGAGCCCTACTACTGTACCTTCTACAAATGCAGATATTACAATTCCAAATGGTTTAACAAATTATCCTACAGCTAATGTTTCTCTGGTATTTAACAGTATGGTTATTAATTCTGGAGCTACTTTTATACCTAATAGTACCGTTTCAGGATCTGTAACTTATAAGAGAAACTTACCGACAACCAATTGGTATTTAGTAGCTTCACCTGTAAATGGAGAAACACAACAAGATGTAATTGCAAATCATACCTTTGCTACAGGTTCTGTTTCTAATATTGGTCTTGGAGGGTATTCGAATACTACTGGACCAGCCTGGAATTATTCTACTGCTGCATCAACTGGTTTTATACCTATTGGTGTTGGTATATCTATGAAATTAGCTGCTCCTGGCGATGTATCTTTTACTGGTGATGTGATTCCAAATAATATTGCATATCCTATTTCACAAGGAACTAGAACTAATTTTAATTTATTAGGTAATCCATATACTGCATATATGAATTCAGCTACATTTGCTACTACAAATACAGCATTACTTACAGAAGAAACAGTTTGGTTATGGAACGGAACTAGTTACGTAACTTATAATGCAGTTAGTCCTATAGAAATTGCACCTGCACAAGGTTTCTTTGTAGAAGCGAGTACTAATAATAATGTTTTATATCAAACAAGTAATAGAAGCCACCAAAATAGTGATACTTTTATGAGACAGACTCCTAAGAGTAATTTTGAATTATCTATAGCAAATAATGATGCTACTGCTTCTACTAAAGTATTTTATATAGAAGGAAAAACTACTGGTTTTGATAATGGGTATGACTCTAAAATGTTTGGAGAAGCAACAACAGAATTTGCTATTTATACAGACTTAGTTACAGAAAGTGTAGGTAATAAATTAGCAATACAAACTTTACCAATTGATAATACTGCTGCAATTTCTGTAGGTTTAATAGCAAATGCTGGTGAAGAAATTACGTTTTCTGCTGAAAGCCTAAACTTACCAGAAGGAACAGAATTATATTTAGAAGATAAAGTTAGTGGTGCGTTTGTTAATTTATCTGAAGGAGATTATAAAACTACTTTAAAAACGGATGCAAATGGTATTGGTCAATTTTACATACAAACAAGTGCTAAAAGTTTAAGTACAGACAATATAAATGCAACGATAGCTAATGTAAATATTTATAAATCTTCTAGTAACCAAGTTACAATTTCAGGTTTAAATTCAGAAGCTACCGTTAGTATATTCTCTTTATTAGGTAAACAAGTACTGAAATCTTCTATTAAAGCTAGTACTGTTAACAAAGTAAGTTTACCAAGTTTAAGTACTGGTGTTTATATTGTTAAAGTAAACTCTGTAAACGGAGAAATTACTAAAAAAATAACTTTAAACTAACACTTACTTTTAAAACAATATATTATGAAAACAAATAATAAAAATGAAATTACTCGTAAGCAAGCAATTAAAAAAATTGGGAATTACGGTAAATACGCTGCTTTAACAGCATTAGGTACTTATCTAATTTTAAACCCACAGAAAGCGCAAGCTTCTAGTCCTGAGGCTCCAGGTGCTGGGTTCTAAAAATAAAGTATTACAGTTGAGGAATTGTAATACTAATTCTAAAAAGGTTGTCAAATTTGGCAACCTTTTTTATTTTAAACTACTTTTTATAAAGGCTGTCAAATTAATTTTTGATAGCCTTTTTTTATATGGGTACTTTCACCCTTTTAGATAAATCAGTATTTGTGCTCTAAAATAAAGGATACTTTCTCGGTAATTTTACAGTGTTCTTAATACCTTTTAAGAATAGCCGAATCCGAAAAGCTATATAGAGTAGGAAATATTTTAAATTATATATTATGAGCACAAATTCAAAACAAGCAGTTTTAGATGCATTAAAAAAAGAAGGAGTGACAAACTTAGAGCAATTTGCAGATTTTGCTTCTAACCTAGCTAGTAAAGGAGACCAAAAAGGAAATCCAATTGTTATGACAGCAATTATTTCTCCAGGATTTTTTGTATCTCACTAATTCTTATAAAGAAGAGTATTCAATAAGAATACTCTTCTTTATTATAAAACATGAAACAACAATTAGAAATATCGATTGATAAAAGTCTTACTTGGATAAATAATAATCTGCATTACTTTAATATAAATAGTAATGATGTAGAAAAAAATCCGAATTTAGATATGCAAAGAAAACGTTTAGGAGAACTTGCAATAACATTGTTAATTCTTAGCAGAAATACTTCTTATAAAGAAGACTATCGAGCAAAAAAAATCATCTCCTTTATAAAAGAAATTTGTAATTCTAAAGATTTTTACAGAGGTATTACAAGAGATCTTAATCTTTTCCCTTTCTATTTAATGTTATACAATGGTTTGTATAGTATGAAAATAGAATTTAAAGACTATAAACAATTATTACAAAACATTATAGATGCAAACTTTATGGATTGCATTGAACGAACTGCTTGGAACCAAATAGATTTTAAATATCAATTAGACTTTGGAGGTTTTAAACATAATATGGCTTCTTATGATCAGATGTACAAAACTTCTAGTTTGTATCACCTTCCAAATTTAATTCACATAAGAGATATTGATGTATATGCTTTAACGCATATTTTATTTCATTTAACTGATTTTGGAAATAAAAATATAGATCATCTTTTAGAAGATAAAAAAGATAAAACAGCCGAACATATTGGTAATTTAATGATAAAATATGCATTAAAGGAAGATTGGGATTTACTAGCAGAACTTTTAATCTGCTGTCATAATCTTAATTACAGAAACCATCCTTTGTTTATAGAATGTTGGCAAAAATTATTAAATGCACAAAATAAGAAAGGTGATTTTACAAGTAGGTATATACAAGAAAAATTGAAAAAAGGAGAAATGGTAAATGATAAAGATGTCTTTGACGTAAACTACCATCCAACTCTAGTTGGCTTATTTGCATGTTTATTAGAACACGAATATTTAATAAATTAATTATGGCGTTTCAAAAAGTACTTAAAAAAGGATTCTATTTTGCAATAAAAAACACAAATAATACGGATAAAGAAACCGCTTTAACAGCAATTATTTTAGCTTCAATTTGTAGTTATAAAGACACAAAAATTCAAAAAGAATTTAAACATTTAATAAAAGAGTTTGAAAAAAAAAGAACTGAAAAAGTTAATCTAAAAAACCTACAATTATTATTACAATATGCAATTGTCTATTTTGAAGTTAATGAAGAATATCCTAAAGGATTAAAAAATTTAATAATTGACTATTATAAGGTTCTTTCTTCTGAAAAAATCACAAAAGAGTTACTTCCCTCTTTTTTACTTTTAACAACTGCAAACAAACAACATATTAGTAGTAAACACGTACCATTCTCTTTAAAAATAGCATCTAATTTTACTACTATGACAAAAAAAGAAATTGGTTTTCTTTTAAATGAAATAGAACAAAAAACATATCATGGTTTAGTTTCTATTACAAACCACCCTTTTAAATTAATTACAATTTTAGAAGCTTTTTTAATAACAGCTTGTAGCGATTATAATTTACAACAAGTAAGTAGAATATTAAATGCTTTATCCTACGTTAATGCTCCAAACTCATTAGCTATAAATACCGCCTTAACTTTTTTAACACACAACCAAAGCACAAATGGTTTTATTGGATACTATGAAAAAGAGTTTTCTTCTTTAGAAAAAAATCAAAAAGTAAATAAAATAGGAATACAATTATCTTCTACCCTACAAACAATTTCTGCAATGCTAACCTATAAAACTGGGTTTCGATTTTATACTTCCTTAGGGAAAAACGATAAACAAAAAAAATATGAGATGGAACTTATACAAACATCCATTAGCTAATACTAATATTAAAAATGGTGCTACAGTTGGCACGTTATTAAGTATTTATATTAGTAATGATAAAAAAACACTTAAACGTGTTTATGATATAAATGGAACAACTGTTTCTGGAAAAAAACCAGTAATAAATTCTGTTTTAGAAATGCAAAAATTATTTGCTAATGAACTGCATTGGTTATCTATTCTTAAAAACAGTAAATATGTTCCTACATTAATTGATTATAATGAGAGTGAAATGAGTATTGTTCAAGAGTTTGTTAACAATGATTTATATACCATTTTAGCAAACAAAGAAAAAATGCCAAAAGATATAGTACAACAACTTGTTGAAATGTATGGTGAGTATCAAAAAAAAGGATTATTTAAAGGAAATGGGGACCCTAGAAATTTAGCAATTAAAAACAATCAACTTATTGCTTTCGATTTTAAATGGGCTAAACAAAGAAGTGAAAAAGGCGTTTTTTATGAATGGATTAGTATGTGTCATTTTTTAAAAAGAATTCACCCTAATCTACTTCAAGAATTAAAAGCAACTTTTAATGATTTCCCTAAAGAAGAAGAACTTCTAAAAATTTATTAAAATGAACAAATCAAATTTACCTTTATCAAAAGAGCAAATAGTTTTTTTTAAAGAAAACGGATATTTAATTTTAGAAGATATTATTGAAAAAAAGATTACTGATACATGGCTTTCTGATTTTGAAAACTATTTCGGACTTGATATTTCAAAACCAACTTCTTATCCTTTAAAAGAGAAAGGAAATGGAAAAAGTGTTAATTTTTTGAAATTTTCTAATAAAAAAATTACAATTAACAATCATCCTAAAATTAAAAAGGCTGTACAACAATTAGCAGGTAAAGCAATAGATGGAGGTATGGAACAATTTATTATCCACGCTCCTAACCCTAAAAAAAAATGGGCACTTCCTAACTTAGCTCATATAGATTTAACTCCTAAAAATTTTAATTGGCGTTTCATGATTGGTTACACCGCTTATGGAACTGAAACAAAAAAAAATGGAGGTTGTTTTATTTTTTGGCCAAAGAGTCATAAAAAAATATGGAAGTTTATAAAAGAGAATCCAAATTATTATTTTGATATTTCAAACCTAACTGCAGATAAAATTCAAGAAAAATACCAAGAAATTGTATCTGGAAAACCAATACAATTTACAGCAAAACCAGGTACTGTTTTATTATGGCATTCTATGCTTCTACACAATGGTTCTATGAATACAAATGCAACACCTAGAATAGGAATATTTGGACGGTTTGGAAAACATTTAAAAGAAAATGAAACTAGAGAAACTTTTAAATCTATGTGGGGAGATTGGTCAATTTAATCTTTAAATTGTTTCGAAAAACCAGAACCCGTATTATCTACAACTTGCCAATCGTAAATTACAGAGAGTTGATAAATTTTAGATAATTCTTCAAAAAGCCTTTCTTTAGCTTTCTTTTTTAAATCAGTTACTTCAATTGTTTGTTTGATTTTCTCAATACTTTTTTGGTTGATTTTATTTAAATCATACTTAGAAAAAGTATTAAACTGACTTTGTTGTAAATCGAAATATTTTACATCAGGAGAAATTACAACTTCTTCTTTTGGTATCTTATTGATGATAATTCTTTTACCAATAGAATCTATTTGAATTTCTAATTTAGATAAATCATATCCAACCTCAACATTGGCATTTACCGTAATAATAGCTTTTTTATCAAAAGAAAGATAGTCGTAAAAATATTTTTTAGAATCTGAATAATTATAAACTTCAGAGAAAGTACCTTTAGAAACAACTAGTTTACTCAAATTCTTAATGGAGGTTACCACAACTTGTATTTCCTCTTTTTCGTGTGTTGCCTCCTTTTTATTGCACAAAAATTTAGCAAATATAAATCCCAAAAGAAAAATAGTAAGATATTTAAGATAACGCATAATTTTAGACTTTTTGAGAAATTAAAAAAACATCATCAACAGACAACTTTAAAACCTTTGAAACCTTAAATACAAATAAATCTTTGCGAAAACTCTGTAATCTTCATGAAACAACTACTCCACTTCCTTTGGAAAAGCTTGTTTGCTAAAAAGAAACAATAAAACAACGCCAATACTTATAAAAGCATCTGCAGGATTAAAAATATATTGAAAAAAGGTATACATTTCTCCTCCAATAAAAGGAATCCAATCTGGTAAAACACCTTCCCATAAAGGAAAATAAAACATATCTACTACTCTACCATGAAATAATTCTCCATAAGGTTGGTCTGCAAAAAGTGTTGCTACTTTATTATTAGATCCATCAAAAACAACTCCATAAAAAACAGAATCAATGATATTACCCACTGCACCAGAAAAAATTAAAGCAATCGCAATAATTACGGCATTGTGTACTCTTCTTTTTATATTTTGCCATAACCAATAGATAATTCCAGTTACAGCAACGAGTCTAAACAAGGTTAAAAAAAGTTTACCTGCTCTACCGCCAAACTCAAAACCCATTGCCATTCCGTTATTTTCTGTAAAATGGATTTTAAACCAATCGAAAACCACCACTTCCTCACCTAAGATAAAGTGTGTTTTTACATATATTTTTATAACTTGATCTAAAATAATAGCAATTAAAATAGTTAGAATAGCAAGACTCTTTTTTGACATTTTTATTTAATTTGTACGCACAAAAATAACAATATTATTGTGTTTATTGGGCTGTTAAGAAAATATTAGCTTTAATAGAATTTATACTAATTTCTTTATCAGATTTTTCTACTAATTTTTGATAGCTTTTTTCAAAAAAAACATCGTTAATTTTAATTTTACCTTTTTTAGAAACAACATCAATATTTGTACTATTTATGGATGCGTATAGGTTTCCTGAATACATTTTTACAAGTAAATCTGCCTTTACTTTATGTAAATTTAAAATCCCTTTTTCAATAAATATTTTTAAATCTCCTTTATAACTTTTAGCTTCAATATTTATTTCATCACCAAAAATAGTAAGGTCTTTATTATTTGGAATTTTTATAATGGCACTTGCTCTATGCAATCTTTCTGTAATAAACTTTCTAAAAATTTTCTCTTCTAATATAATTTCGGGTATGTTAAACTGAATCTTTACCATATTATATTCTTCCTTATACAGAATATGTTGTTCTGCTACGTTTTCTGCTATCAAATAAATTTCCACAAAATTAGAATCCGAATTTTCTATCACTAAATTATCTAACCCTAGTGTAGAAATTTCTATTTCTTTTAACTGGGTTTCAAAATTTTTCATGACTTTTTTCTGCGATAAAATCACAGTAGAAATCAATAAAAAGAAAAAACAAATTTTCGACTGCGCTCGAACCAACATTACGTAAAAAATTAAAAAAAAAGCTTCTTAAAAAAGAAGCTTTTAAATTATTCTATAAATTAAGTATTATTGTTTACGTTTCGCTTCTATACTTAACGTTGCATGAGGCACTATTCTTAAACGTTCTTTCTGTATTAATTTACCTGTTACTCTACAAACACCGTACGTTTTATTTTCTATACGTAATAAGGCGTTTTTTAAGTCTCTAATAAATTTTTCTTGTCTTATAGCTAACTGAACATTTGCTTCTTTGTTCATTACTTCAGAACCTTCATCAAAAGACTTAAATGAATGAGAAGTATCGTTTGTACCGTTATCTGAATCATTTTTATAAGCAGCTTTTAACAAAGCTAAATCTTCTTGTGCTCTCGCTATTTTTTTTTCTATAATTGCTTTAAACTCTTGTAAGTCTTCAGCTGAATATTTTAGTTTTACTTCTGACATAAATCCTACATTTTTTCGATTAATATTCTACTTTTTATGGTATCAAACTCAATTTCTGTACCATCTTTTAATTCATCAACAAAAACCAATTCCTTAGTTAATGTTTCACTCATTATGTAGTCTTTATTATCCGTGATAGATTTTTGTAAGTTCTCGAAATTTAAAACCGTTAATTTTATTCTATCTGTTACTTCTAAACCTGTGTCTTTACGTGCATTTTGGATTCTGTTTACCAATTCTCTGGCAACTCCTTCTTTACGCAATTCTTCTGTTATGGTAACATCTAAAGCTACTGTTAACGCTCCTTCATTTGCAACTAACCACCCTTCTATATCTTTAGATGATATCTCTACATCTGAGAGTTCTAAAATAATGCTTTTTCCATTAATGTTTAGAGAAATGTTTTTATCTTTCTCTATTTTGTTAATATCTTCTTGGTTAAATTTCTGCACCTCAGCAGCAATAAAACGCATGTCTTTTCCAAACTTTGGACCTAATGTTTTAAAATTAGGTTTAATTTGTTTGATTAAAATATCTGAAGCATCATCTAAAATTTGAATCTCTTTAATGTTTACTTCATTTTTAATAAGGTCTGCAACCGCTAAAATTTCTTCTTTCTGTTGTGCATTATCAACAGGAATCATAATTTTTTGTAATGGCTGACGCACTTTAATCTTTTCTTTTGCTCTTAGTGATAAAACTAAAGAAGATATAATTTGTGCATTTTCCATTTTACGCTCTAAGCTCTTATCTACAAAACTGGCATCGTACACTGGGAAATCTGATAAGTGAATACTTTCTGATGTTTCTTTACCAGTTACAGAGTTTAAATCTTGATACAATCTGTCCATAAAGAATGGTGCAATTGGTGAAGCTAATTTTGCAATCGTATTCATACAAGTGTATAAAGTTTGATATGCAGAAATTTTATCTGTTTCGTAAGTTCCTTTCCAAAAACGTCTTCTACTTAAACGCACATACCAGTTACTTAAGTAATCTTGCGTAAAATCTGATATTGCTCTTGCAGCTCTTGTTGGCTCATATTGTTCATAGAATTTATCAACCTTATTAATTAAAGTATGTAATTCTGATAAAACCCAACGATCTATTTCTGGTCTTTCTTCTAAAGGAATATCTGCTTCTTCATAAGAAAAGTTATCAAGGTTAGAATATAAAGTAAAGAACGAATAGGTGTTGTATAAAGTTCCGAAGAATTTACGTTTTACCTCTTCTATTCCGTCTAAATCAAACTTTAAATTATCCCAAGGATTTGCGTTTGCAATCATATACCAACGCGTTGCATCTGCACCATACGTAGATAATGTTGTAAAAGGATCTGTTGCGTTTCCTAAACGTTTAGACATTTTATGTCCGTTTTTATCTAAAACCAACCCGTTAGAAACTACGTTTTTATACGCTACAGAATCAAAAACCATCGTTGCAATTGCATGCAATGTATAAAACCAACCTCTGGTTTGATCTACTCCTTCTGCTATAAAATCTGCAGGGAAAGATTCGTTTCCATCAATTTTTTGTTTGTTTTCGAATGGATAATGCCATTGTGCATAAGGCATAGAACCAGAATCGAACCACACATCAATTAAATCGCTTTCACGTTTCATTGGTTGTCCCGATGCTGAAACTAAAACAATTTCATCTACAATATTTTTATGTAAATCTATTTTAGCGTAGTTTTCTTCGGAATTATTATCAACTTCAAAATCTTCAAAAATATCTTTTGCTAAAACACCAGCTTCTACAGCCTTTGCCATTTCTTCTTTTAATTCCTTTACAGAACCCACACAAATTTCTTCTTTACCATCTTCTGATCTCCAGATTGGTAATGGAATTCCCCAATAACGAGAACGAGATAAATTCCAATCGTTTGCATTTGCCAACCAATTACCAAAACGTCCAGTTCCTGTAGATTCTGGTTTCCAGTTAATGGTTTTATTTAGCTCGTGCATTCTATCTTTTACATCAGTTACTTTAATAAACCAAGAATCTAATGGATAATATAAGATTGGTTTATCTGTACGCCAACAATTTGGGTAACTGTGTTTATATTTTTCAACCTTAAAGGCTTTATTTTCTGTTTTTAACTTAATAGCTAGTTCAACATCAATAGATCTTTCTGGCGCTTCACCATCATTATAATATTCGTTCTTTACATATTTACCTGCAAACTCGCCCATTTCTGGTCTAAATTTACCTTGTAAATTTACTAAAGGAACTAAATTATCATTTTCATCTTTTACCAACATTGGTGGAATTGGTGGTACTGCTTGTTTGGCAACCATTGCATCATCTTGACCAAAAGTTGGTGCTGTATGTACTATTCCTGTTCCGTCTTCTGTTGTCACAAAATCTCCAGCAATGACTCTAAAAGCGTCTTGCGGATTGTCGTTTGGTCTACAATAATCTAAAACTGGTTCGTATTTAATATCAACTAAATCTTTACCAATAAATTCTTTTATAACGTGATAAGGTATTTTTTTATCACCAGAATTATATGTTGATAATTCCTCAGTAGTTTCAACCTCAACATTATTTTTACCTGCAAATTGTTTTCCAACTAATTTTTTAGCTAAAATTACTTTGATAGGTTCAAATGTATATTGATTAAAAGTTTCTACTAAAACATATTCAATTTTAGGTCCAACTGTTAATGCAGTATTAGATGGCAATGTCCAAGGAGTTGTTGTCCAAGCGATAAAATAAACCGTTCCTTCGTTTTGCAAAAAGTCTGGTAATGTATTTTCTACAGCTTTAAACTGCGCAACAACCGTTGTATCTGTTACATCTTGATACGTACCAGGTTGATTCAATTCATGAGAACTTAAACCTGTACCCGCTTTTGGCGAATAAGGCTGAATTGTATACCCCTTGTAAATTAATTCTTTGTTGTAAATCTGTTTTAGCAACCACCAAACAGACTCCATATATTTAGGTTCATACGTAATATATGGATCTTCCATATCTACCCAATAGCCCATTTTATTGGTTAAGTCATTCCATATACCAGTGTAACGCATTACTGCTTTTCTACAAGCTGCGTTATAATCTTCTACAGAAATGGTTTTTCCAATATCTTCTTTGGTAATTCCTAATTCTTTTTCTACGCCCAATTCTATAGGTAAACCATGAGTATCCCAACCAGCTTTACGCTTTACTTGGTAACCTTTCATAGTTTTATATCGTGGAAAAATATCTTTAATAGCTCTTGCTAAAACGTGGTGAACTCCTGGAAGTCCGTTTGCAGAAGGAGGTCCTTCAAAAAATACAAAAGGTTTTGCATTTTCTCTAGAAGATACACTCTTTTCGAAGATGTTATTTTCTTGCCAATAGCTTAAGATTTCTTCTGCTACTTTTGGTAAGTCAAGTCCTTTATACTCAGGAAATTTCGCTTTCATTTTCTGTCTTTTCTAATAAGATTGCGAAATTAAGGATTTTCTTCTAATTTTTGAGTTTGTTTGTGAAGAAGTTACAAAGCATAAAAAAAGTTACAAAGTTGCAAAGAAACAAAAGACTAAACTTAGAAACTCTGCAACTTTGTAACTCTGCGACTATGTTACTTTTAATCTGTTACTCTTATTACAGACCACGTTCATTTTTTATCTTTTCATACGCTGCTTGTATGCTTTGAAATTTTTCATTGGCACCTTTTAAATGCTCTTCTCCTAAACCTTGTAATTTATCTGGATGGTATTTTTTTACCATTTTTCTATAACCACTTTTCACCTCTGCATCTGTAGCTGTTTTTTCTAGATCTAAAATTTTATAAGCATTCTCTGAAGCATCATAAAACATAGCTTTTATAGATTCAAAATCGCCTTGGTTAATGTATAGATAACCTGCCATTTTACGTATTTCTTCTACCTCTGGCTCCGATACATTTCCATCTGCTTTTGCAATACCAAACAAAAAGTGTAATAATTGCAAGCGAGATGCATGCGACATATTTTGTCTAATTTGTATACAAACTTGGCGTGCAGAAACTTCCTTTTTTATAATTCCGCTAAAAAGTTTAAAAGCATTATTGGCTCTTTCTTTACCGTACATTCCAACAAATTGAGATCTTACAAAGTCTAATTCTCGTTGATCTACTTTTCCGTCAGATTTTATAACGATAGATGCTAAAACGAGTAAACTCATTTCAAAATCTCCAGATTGTGTGTTTGCAGAACTTCTACGAGTACCTGATTGTCTACTTCTTTCGTAATCTATTTGTTCTTGATTTAAATCTTTTTCTGAAAAACCATCTACAAAACTACCTACTGCAAAACCAATGGCTGCACCTATTGGACCACCAAAAGTAAATCCTAAACCTGCTCCTAACCATTTTGTAAAACTTCCCATTTTTTATTTTTTTGAAGTGGCAAAGTTACAAAGTTTCAAAGAAACATAAACTTATAGTTTTGAAAATTGGATTGTTTGATTTTTAGAAGTATTTGCACTGTAACTTTATTGCTTTTTTTCTTTGCAACTTATCCGCATGAAGGATTGAAGCATTTGTTTGAGCTCTTTTTTGTTTTTCTCAAAAAAAGCGAGTGCGGAAAGCCTGACGATTTTTAAATAAAAGTGTAGTGTAAACGGAACTTTTATTTAAAAATGGGCATGCCCAAAAAGAAGTACTATTTATAGAGTATCAATTTTATTGATATTTCTATTGAAACTAGCATTTTTAGGATATTGAATTTTGTTAAACAAATACTTATCTTTGCATTTTAAATTTAGAAAATATGTATCCAGAAGAATTAGTAAAACCAATGCGCGATGAGTTAATTAACGCAGGTTTTGAAGCATTATATACCAGTGAAGACGTTGTAAACGCAATGGCTAAAGAAGGAACAACTTTAGTTGTGGTAAACTCAGTTTGTGGTTGTGCAGCAGGTACTGCAAGACCAGGAGCAGTTGCCTCTTTAGGTGCAGATAAAGTACCAACAAACTTAACTACTGTTTTTGCAGGTGTAGAAAAAGAATCTACGCAAAAAGCACGTGAGTTTATGGTTCCTTTTCCTCCATCATCGCCAGCAATTGCATTGTTTAAAGACGGGAATTTAGTACACATGTTAGAACGTCATCATATTGAAGGTAGATCTGCACAAATGATTGCACAAAATTTAGCACAGGCTTACGAAGAGTTTTGTTAAGCTAATAAAAAGAATACTTTTTTTGATTGAAGAATCAAATTTTAAATCCACGTTTATTGACGTGGATTTTTTATTTTTATATAAAATTTTAAATATGGCATCCTTATTTTCTACCTATAGCACAGAAGAACTTTTAAAGAAATTGAAAAAGCAAAAAATGATTCTTATCATTCAAATAATTGTAGTTGCTTTAATGTTGGTATTTGCTGTATTTTCTACGATTGAAAAAGGTATTTCTTTTCAAACCTTTATACCACTGTTCTTTGCACCAATGATTTTTGTAATGCTTTATGAAGTAAAAAAACTAAAACAAGAAATCGCTTTAAGAAAATAATATGAATCAAGAGAAAGTTATTGAAAATACCATTCAATTTGTAAAAAAGGAATTAAAAAATGCCGAAGGCGGACACGATTGGTTTCATATAGAACGCGTATATAAAAATGCTGTTTTAATTTCTAAAGATGAAAATGTAGATGCTTTTTTGGTTTCTTTAGGTGCTTTATTACACGATATTGCCGATCCTAAGTTTTATAATGGTGATGAAACTGTTGGACCAAAAATAGCCACTGAATTTCTAGAACAACAACAGGTAGATAAAGAAATTATTAACCATGTTATTAATATTATAAAACATATTTCTTTTAAGAATTCTTTTGATAAAACGGGTAAGAAATTTACTTCTAAGGAGTTAGAAGTTGTGCAAGACGCAGATAGATTAGACGCTATTGGAGCAATAGGTATTGCACGTTGTTTTAATTATGGTGGCTTTAAAAACAGACCACTTTATGATCCGGAAATTGCACCTAATTTAAACATGACAAAAGAAGAGTATAAAAATTCTTCTGCACCAACCATTAATCATTTCTATGAAAAATTACTTTTATTGAAAGATAAAATGAACACTTCTTCTGGCCAACGAATCGCTGCAGATAGACATTCTTTTATGGAAACGTTTTTAAAGCAATTTGATGATGAATGGAACGGTAGTAAATAAATTTTTCTTATTGCACCAAACTAATCATTTCACTTCTATATTTTGATGCTGATTTACCTGTAAATTCTTTAAACAATTTATTAAAGTGAGAAAAGTTATTAAAACCACATTCAAAACAAATATCTGTTATACTTGTCTGACTTTCTGATAGTAATTTAGTTGCATGTACAACTCGGTATTCATTTACCAATTTTGTAAACGTTTTACCGGTTGTTTTCTTGAAAAATCTACAAAACGCAGGAACCGTCATACTAACTAGGTCAGAAATTTCATCTAAACTAATGTGTTGATTAAAATTCTCGTTTATATGTTTAAAGATAACATCTATTTTACTACTGTCTTGTGGTTGTGTTTCAAATGCAAAACCATCTGCATTTAATAGAACATAATCTTCAGACTTAGAAAGAGTATGTAATATTTCTAACAAAATTAAAATTTGTTTGAATCCTTTTTTTTCTGATAACCTCTCTATCCTTGGACCTAGTTTTTGTTTTGTTTTTACACCAAAAAGAATTCCTTTTTTTGCTTTTTCAAACAAAATACTAATCGGTTTCATTTCTGGTACTTCAAAAAAATCTTCTCCTAAAAAATCTGGTTTAAACTGTACTAATGTTTCAGATCCGTTAGTGGTTAGCCTATCTGTAAAACCATTATGTGGCAAATTAGAACCTATTAATAATAACTGACTATTATTAAAGTAAGATAAATGATTACCAATATGTCTTTTCCCCTTTCCTTTATTCACATAAACTAATTCGATTTCTGGGTGAAAATGCCAGAATGCCTTTATTTGCTTTAAAAACTCTGTATGTTTTTTTACAAGTATTGAGCTTCCAAAATCTGGACTAATTTTCTCTAAAGTGGGTTTCACATTCATAATATAGTACTATTGAGCTGCAAATTTACGACACTAAACCCTAAAAACGTGTATAAAATTAACAAAATTATACGCTATATTAACTTTACTTTGTTTTTACATATAAATAACAGATAATTTAGCATATAAACTTACCAATTTTGATGTTTTTAGACTAAAACTTCTGCCATAAATTTGCAGTGTTATTAATCATATAAATGACAAATAAAATGGAAATTAAGAAAATAATATTAGTTGCTTTAATGTTCGGAACATTAATAACTAACGCAAACGACAAAGATAATACCAACTCTAAAGAAGCTAAGAGA
>NZ_JALCZP010000017.1:0-78185 GCF_023555435.1 Polaribacter sp. Z014 | reverse complement strand
AAACCTACATACCAATTAGACATTAAAAAACAAATAATAACAGGTGTCTATATTGTAAAAATGAATACCAATAAAGGTACCATAAGTAAAAAAGTAGTAATTAAATAAAAAATAAACTACGCGATAATTTTAAAAAATCATCGCGTAGTTACTTCCACAGAAAACTATATAGAAAAGGTTATTAAGAGTTTTTTTTAAGAAATATTTTAACTCTTATTGTAATTTCTAACCATCCCCACCGGCTACCCCCCTTTTCTATATAGTTATTTTTATTAATTTGAATATGTTAAGTTTCTTTTAGAAATATATCTACTTTTAAGTATTAACTGTAACAATTTATAACTTCCTAAAAGCTCAATTATTGCATAGTTTTAAAAACTAATTAAAAATAAGTATTCACCAAAAACAAAAATAGATAAGACTACATTTAATAGATAAACGTATTATGCCTTAATATTACTAGTATACAAATTTAATCAGTCATTTTAATGTTCATTTGGTATAATTAGTATTGCTACTTTTATTAGAAGGAAGTTGCAGTATCTTTAAAGGTTTCATTTAAATAATCTACCAACTTATACCCTTTTTCTTTTATCTCTAATTTATTAGTTATTCGGTACCTTTTACTTTCTACAGACCTAACAGAGTTATTTATAAATGCACCTATCTCCTTACTTTTAAAACCCATAAACAAATAATAGCAGATTATTATTTCAGAAGAATTTAATACAGGATGTTTTGCCGATAATTGGTTAAAAAACTCAACGTTAAGGTTATTTATTAAATCTAAATGATCCTCACCTTTTACTAATAAAACAGATGAGCTATGATGAATTTCTTTGTGAAGTTCTTTAATCTTAGTTCTTTGATCATCTATATTGGTAATGGTAGAAATACTCTTAATTTCTTTTTTTAATTCTACGATATAATTCTCTAAGCCTACAACTTTTAACTTCAACTTTTCATGGTTATTGTGAAGGAAAGAATAATCATCTAACTGTTTAGTGAAATTTCGAAGAACCCTTTTTATACTTTTATAACGAGTAAATACAAAAGCAACAATTATAATTAATATTACTATTAAAAATATAATCCAATCTCTCTTTAAATTATTTTGTTTCGTCTCAGCTTTTAATATTTCAGAATTCTTTAAAAATGATTCATTAATACTAAAACTAGCATCAATATTTTCTTTGATTAAATAGCCATGAAGATATTTAAGAGAATCAATATAAACATTCTCATTTTTCAAATCCTTCAATTCCTTATAATAAGTAGCATAATACTTATAATAATTCTCTCTATCATAATTATTCATAAAACTATGCATTTCATCAGCTTTCTTTAAATAAAATAAAGCAGAATCTACTTTTTTTCGTTTTAAAAAAGTTTCAGCTAAACTTAATTTCAACGTTACATCATGAATATTAAATAGTAAAGGAGAAATAGTTGTATCCTTTTCCAATGTTTTAAAAACTTTATAATACTTATCACGATTTATATCGTCCTCTAAACTATTAAAATTTAAAGTTGTCATAAACAATGCATATAAATAATAAAAAGAATCATCCTTAATAGATTTATAATACTCCAGCTTAGGAAGAATTAAATCATTACTTTTTTTATAATTTTTATTATAAAGTTCAATGTAAGCCTTCATCTGCATTACATCCATTAAGCCAAATTTATCTTTGTTAATTGTATAAAACTCTTCTGCTTTTTTAAGATAATTTAGAGCGGTTGTATCTTTCTTTACTATATATAGGTTATAAAACAACTCTATACTTGCAGCACCCGCTAACTCATAATTTTTTTCTTTTTCTGCATATTTTAGAGAAAGAATATTATAATGATACACTTCTGCTTGTCTACTTAGGTGGCTACTTAATACAGCCTTAAAATGATAGTAGCTTGCAATACTTCCTTTAATACTCTTTTCTAGAGGCTCAGGAATAGAGTCTAAAAATTTTTCTGATATTCTAGGGTAATTATCTATTCTGTTAGCCGCAGAATCTATATATTTTTGATAAAAATTTTCAGATTTTTGGGCATAACTATACCCTATAAAAAAAACAAAAAATAGCTTAATATAGAATTTTATTCTATTCGAAATCAAATTGAGAGAGACTTTTATAAGTAGTTAACATAAGAAAACAAAAATAGTAAAGCTTAGATAAACAACGGTAAGAATTCATAAAATTAACAAGCAAAAAAAGGGAATAAAGAGATATATAGGAGCTTTTTATGAAATATTCTAAAAATCCAACTATTCCTTTTCTACGAGTGCACTTAGTTAGTGAGTTAGATGAAACCGCCTAGGGTTCTGATGACCGATTTCAGCCAACTACAAGTACTACTTAAGGCAGAGGTTATATACTAATGAGAAATGGATTTGTTACAGGCGGCACAGTTACCAATGCTACAAATGTTGGTATGCCTATTGTTTTAAATCATTTTTCTGTTAAAGCTATAGATGTAGATGCTAAAGATTTATAGCATAGAAGGTGGTAACAACCCTCTATTAACGGTTTCTAGTATACATAATCCATTTACAAGGTTTCAATCTCATTTTAGCAGTATCCATGAAAGCTTCTACAAAATCTAAAGCGGTTGTAAGAATTGACTATAACAATGCAAATTGTAGGAACATCACATACAGATGCTTCGTACAATCAATAATTATCTACAAAAAAAAGTAAAATCTACTGTTAATTATATTATTTCTAGAGGTATTAATCTAGATAAAATTACACATAAAGTGTATGGAGACAATAGGTTAACAAATAATTGCACAGTTAATGATGAGTATTCTAATACTATAAAAATTAATAGAACCACTATGCCATTTACTATAAAAAATCATCTTAAAAGGTGGCTTTTTATAAGAGTATCTTACATTTTTAAGAGCCTTAATTATATCTTTAAAAAGTATACTTCTCCATTTTAATCAAAAGGCGAAGATATACCTGTGAGTAGTTAGTGCGTAGTTTATTCTTCTACAATTGCATATTCTGTACTTAAAAAAATAACATATTTGTACTACATATAATTAATCTATTATAAATCATGAAAAAAATAGTACACATTGGTTATTTTATTTTATTCTTTATTGGCTGCTTTCAAGTAAAAGCACAAACAATAAATTATAAACAAGAAGCTTCTAAAGAAAATAGTAATTTCTTTGAGATTGTAAATAAAACTAGAAAACAGTTTATAAAAAAAAGAAAAACTTCTAAAACTGCCGAAACTAGATTAGAAAAAAAAGCAAACAAACAATTTGAACGTTGGGTTTGGAGCTGGAAAGATAGAGTAAATGCTAATGGAACTTTTCCAAAAAACCAAGTGAATAAAGAAGAGTATTTAAACTTACATTTAAACAACTCTAATAAAAATGCAAAAACTGCTTCTACCACAAAAGCTTGGATACAAATTGGACCTAAAGCAATAGTACACAAAAACGAAAATTTTGATTATCCTGGTCCTGGTAGAGTTGATGTTGTGGCTGTAGACCCTAATGCAGCAGATCCCGTTAACCCTCAAATAATGTATGTTGGTACTCCTTCTGGCGGTTTATGGAAAACTACTGATGCCGGTACTACTTGGTCTCCAAAAACAGATCATTTAGCAGGCATGGGCGTTACAGATATACTAATAGACCCAAATAATACAAATATTATTTACATGGCTACAGGAGATAGAGACAGTAGTTATATAAGCTCTATTGGTTTATTTAAATCTACAGATGCTGGAGAAACATGGTTACCTACTGGTCTTACTTTTACTCTAAGTCAAAATGATTTTATAAGAGACATTGCATTTGCACCAGGAAGCACTACAACCATATTTGCGCTTACAAATTCTGAGATAAAAAAATCTACAGATAGCGGTGATACCTGGGTAAACAGCACCGTTACCTATCCTTATGATTCGTTTACAGAAAATTTCCAAACAATGGTTTTTGACCCAAATGATGCCATGAAAGTGGTTGTTTCTGATCTACAAGAAGGTATTTATTACTCTACAGATGGCGGTAACAACTTTAAACTTCATGATGTTTATGAGGGGGGAACTTCTCAAAAAATATTAAGAATTACTGCTTCACCTGCAGATGAAGACCATTTTTATGGAATAAATCAGGATGGAGAATTTAAAAAATATCGTTTTGCTTTTGATGATACTGCAGCTGATTTAATTAAAACTACACCAGTTTCAGCTAATATTAATGGCACTCCAACACCTTTTGAATCTCAAGCTGGTTATATACAATGTATTGCTGTTTCTCCTACAAATGCTAACAACTTAATGGTTGGTGGTGTACAAGGATGGAAATCTACAGATAATGGAGATACTTTTTCTCCTGTTTTAAATGCATACACAGGAGCTGATGAGCTACCATCAGATCAAATTCACGTACATGCAGATCATCACTTTTTATTTTTTACAGATGATTCTCATATTATAAACGGTAACGATGCAGGACTTAGAATGGGGTTATTTTCTCCAACTTCAGATTCAGATTTTCCAGATATTTCTAGTGGGTTAATTATTACACAATCTTATAATATTGCAATAACTCATGGGTTAAATGGTGATGATTATATGATGGCAAACCAAGATAATGATGGGTTTTCTAAAGTAGAAAAAGATGGAGTTAGTCAATGGGTAGCTGCTGTAGCAGGTGATGGTACAGGAACTGCAATAGATATTGACAATCCTTCTATTAGATATTTAGGAGGAGTTCATGGAGAATTATACAGAACAGATGATGGATATGCTTCATATTATGCAGATGCAACAACGGTCTTACCTGCAGATAAAACGAATGCAGAGTTTATTTCGCCAATTGCATTACACCCAACTATAGCGACAACTATTTATGCTGGTCATGGAGATGTTAAAAAATCTTTAAATAGAGGAGGTACAGGTATTAGCGATTGGACTGCTCTTAATTCTGGTTTATTACAAACAGCTTTTTTAGATGTTTCTCTAAATAGTTCTGCTGTTAGAATTTTTGCAATCGGACAAGAAGCAGAAGTATCTACAGTTAAAAGAAGTGTAGATGATGGACAAAATTGGACTACCATTGCAAGCCCTTCTGGAGTAGCAATTAATAGTATATATGGTGTACCTAACACCAATACTGTTTATGCAACAGTAAAAAGTTATGAAGCCGGTAAAAAAGTCTATAAGAGTATAGATAATGGAACTACTTGGACTAATATAAGTGGCAATTTACCTAACATAACTATGTTCAAAATAATTTTAGATCCTAATAAAACGAATGAAACAATTTATTTAGCGACAGAGATAGGTGTTTATTATACAGATAACTCTACAACTGATTGGTCTA
Organism: Polaribacter sp. Z014; assembly: GCF_023555435.1. NCBI lineage: Bacteria > Pseudomonadati > Bacteroidota > Flavobacteriia > Flavobacteriales > Flavobacteriaceae > Polaribacter > Polaribacter sp. Z014. The sequence continues at coordinate 72,835 of NZ_JALCZP010000017.1, read as the reverse complement.
AATTAGGAACCGGTTTACCAAACGTAAGAATAAGTGATATAAAAATAAGTGCAAATAACGGAAACGTTTATGTAGGTACTTTTGGTAGAGGAATGTGGGTGTATGATGATCAAAAATATTTTGACAATACCATCGAAGCAAACAAATATTGGTCAGACACATCTAGTTGGGAAGGCGAAAATTTACCAACTGATAAAGATGATGTTTTTATAAAAGCTGGGGAATCAGTAACTTTAGATTCTGAAGGTGCAGTTGCAAAATCTGTAGAAATTGCAGATACTGGTAATTTATATATTGCAAAAAATGCTGATTTAACAATTGAAAATAATTTTGATTCTAATTCCGCAAATAGTAGTCTTGTACAAATAAATTCTGACGTTGCTGATAGTGGTGTATTAATTGTAAAAGGAAGCAGCACAGGTAACATAACGTATTATAGAGGTGGTTTATTAGCTAACAATTGGAGTCTTATTACCCCTCCTTTAGTTGGGCAAACAGTAGAATCTTTTGCTTTAAACACAGATAATGATATCAGAAAAAATACAGATACTGGTGCAGACGCTAATAGATACGCCATTGCAAAATATAATGATACAAATACAACTAATGAAAAATGGATCTATTTTGATGTAAATGTAGCACCAACTGAAAAATTTAATGAAGGCAAAGGGTACTCTATATCTAGAGCCACTGATGGAGATCTTACTTTTACAGGTACCTTGCATACGGGTGCATTAAATGTAGACGCTGCACATGATAAATGGATAGCAGTAGGTAATCCCTATACAGCTTATTACCCTGCTAATAATGGAGGCTCCGGAGATTTCTTACAAGATAACCTTACAAAATTAGACACTGAAGCTCTTGCAATTTATATTTGGAACATTGGTAAAGGTAAATACGATGCTTATAATGCAGAAGCCGAAGCAATTGTATTAGCACCGGCTCAAGGTTTTTTTATAAAGATGAAAACTTCTGGAACTGATGAAAAAGTAGTTTTTAACAATTCAAAAGTAGGAACTAAAACATCTCTTACTGGAAATCATACGTTTAATAAAACTACTCAAACAACAACATCTATAAAGATATTTGTTGCAAAAGGAAACTTAAAAGTGGATACAAATATTCATTTTTCAGAAAACGCAACCGTCGGTTTTGATGCTGGTTTAGATATTATCAATTTTAATACTTCAGAATTTGATTTAACAACTAAATTGTTAGACAATTCTACGGATAAAGATTATACGATTCAATCGATACCTAGTAACAATTACGAAAATCAAATAATTCCTTTAAACCTTAAAGGAAAAACAAATGAAGAAATTACTTTTTCTGCATTAAACAGTAATTTACCCGAAGGATTGAAAATTTTCTTAGAAGATAAAGAAACAGGAAGCTATTATGAGTTAAGCAATACTAAAAATTACACATTAACATTAAGTAGTGATACAAATGGTTTTGGTCGTTTTTATGTACACTTCTCCGCACAAGCTTTAAGCGTACCTGAAAATGATGTAACTAAAATAGAGATTTACAATCAGAATAATTTTTTACAAATAAAAGGAGTGAATGCTGGAGCCATCAAAATTAATTTATTTGATCTTAATGGTAAAAATATCTTTAATCAAAACCAAACTGCAGACAAGTTTAGCCCTGTAGATTTAAATGAGTTCTCTAAAGGTGTTTACCTTGTAAAAGTTACTTCTGAAGGAAAATCAGTTTCGAAAAAAATAATTATAGACTAATACTTAATACCACACTTATGAATATTAAAAGTGATCAAAAAATAGATAGAAAAGAAGCTTTAAAAGAAATAGGAAAATATGGTAAGTATGCAGCTTTAACTGCTTTGGGTACTTATATGATCTTAAGTCCACAAAAAGCGCAAGCAGGATCTGCTGCACCAGAAGCTCCTGGAGTAGGATTTTAATTTAAATTTCAATTAAAACTTAAAACTCGATACTAATAATTAGTATCGAGTTTTTTTTGATTGTAAAGTAAGTGCTATTATCACATTAAGTTGTGTTATGTGCAAAAAAAAAAGCTGACTTAAAAAGTCAGCTTTCCCTTATTGTACAGGCGGAGAGACTCGAACTCTCACACCTCGCGGCACTAGATCCTAAGTCTAGCGTGTCTACCAATTCCACCACGCCTGCAACTTTTCCAATATAATTGGGCTGCAAATATAAACAATCCTTGCAAACTGCAAAGCAGTTCATAATAATTTTTCTACTTTTGATGAAGAAATAAAATTATATCTTATGAATAGCATACAATCTTATATAAAAGACAACAAACAACGCTTTTTAAATGAACTCGTAGAACTCCTTAAAATCCCTTCTGTTAGTGCAGATTCGGCATATAAAAAAGATGTTTTACTAACAGCAGATTTTGTTTTAGAAAGTTTAAAAAAAGCAGGATGCGACAACGTAGAAATGTGTGAAACTCCAGGATATCCTATTATTTATGGAGAAAAAATTATCGATAAAAACTTACCAACCGTATTAGTTTATGGTCATTATGATGTGCAACCAGCAGATCCTATTGAATTATGGACGTCTCCTCCATTCGAACCAGTCATCAAAAAAACAGAAAATCACCCAGAGGGAGCAATTTTTGCAAGAGGTGCTTGTGATGATAAAGGTCAAATGTATATGCACGTAAAAGCATTAGAATACATGACCTCTACTGGGAACTTGCCTTGTAATGTAAAATTTATGATTGAAGGTGAAGAAGAAGTCGGATCGGAAAGTTTAGCTTGGTTTGTACCAAGAAATACAGAAAAATTAGCAAATGACGTAATCTTAATTTCTGATACAGGAATGATTGCCAACGATATTCCTTCTATAACAACAGGTTTACGTGGTTTAAGTTATGTAGAAGTAGAAGTTACTGGGCCAAATAGAGATTTACATTCTGGTTTATACGGAGGAGCAGTTGCAAATCCTATCAATATTTTAACAAAAATGATTGCTTCTTTACACGATGAAAATAATCATATTACTATTCCTGGTTTTTATGATAAGGTAGAAGAATTATCTGCAGAAGAAAGAGCAGAAATGGCAAAAGCACCTTTTTCTTTAGAGAAATATAAAGACGCTTTAAAAATTGATGAAGTGTACGGAGAAAAAGGTTACTCTACTAACGAGCGCAATGCTATTCGTCCAACATTAGATGTAAACGGAATTTGGGGAGGTTACACGGGTGAAGGCGCAAAAACAGTTATTGCAAGTAAAGCTTTTGCTAAAATATCTATGCGTTTAGTGCCAAACCAAGATTGGAAAAACATTACAGAATTATTTAAAATACATTTTGAAAGTATTGCACCTAAATCTGTAACTGTAGTTGTAAAACCGCATCACGGAGGGCAAGGTTATGTAACTCCAACAAATAATATTGCATACCAGGCAGCTAGTAAAGCGTATGAAACTACGTTTGGTAAAACGCCAATTCCACAAAGAAGTGGAGGAAGTATACCTATTGTAGCTCTATTTGAAGAATATTTAAAAAGTAAAACAATACTTATGGGATTTGGTTTAGATTCTGATGCAATTCACTCTCCAAACGAACATTTTGGCGTTTTCAATTACTTAAAAGGAATTGAAACAATTCCGTATTTTTATAAAAACTTTACAGAATTATCAAAATAAGACCATCTAACTAATCAGTATGGTTATTTAAACACAAAGGTTTGCGGAAAGAAAGCAAAGTATTTACTATTTATTTCTTTGAGAACTTTGCCATTTTCTTTGCCTCTCTGCGGTTATTGTAAATAATAGAATAACACTGATTAGTTGCTAAACAATAAGACTGTTATTTTTTTTTTGACAAAATAATTAATTTTATGATTTTTAATCAGAAAAAAGTAACAGTTTTTTTATCCATAATTTAAAACCTTAAAAAGTTTTCACCTAAATAAAACCGAATGAAATACCCCCTTTATATACTTGTCTTTTTTGTTTTAATTTGCGCATGTAAAGTAAAACCCCAAGGGTTATTAAGTGAGAAAAACAGTTTTACCAGACAAGATACTTTGAGAGGATCTATAACCCCAGAGAGAGCTTGGTGGGACTTAACTTATTATCATTTAGATATAGAAGTAAATCCAAGTAAAAAATATATTTCAGGTAAAAACACTATTAAATACACCGTTTTAAATGCTAATAATTCTATGCAAATAGATTTACAAGCGCCATTAAAAATAACCAAAGTTACACAAGATGATAAAGAATTAAAGGTAATACATGATGGTAATGCCCATTTTGTGCAGCTTATAAAAGATCAAAAAATAGGCAACTCAGAAAGCGTTGTTGTTTATTATAAAGGAAACCCAAAAGAAGCACTAAAAGCTCCTTGGGACGGTGGTTTTTCTTGGAAAAAAGATTCAAACGGAAACGATTTTGTAGCCACTTCTTGTCAAGGTGTAGGTGCAAGTCTTTGGTGGCCGTGTAAAGACCACATGTACGACGAGGTAGAAAACATGAGAATTAGCGTAACAGTTCCTTCAAACCTTATGGATGTTTCTAATGGTACCTTAGAAAGTGTAGAAGATCATGGAACTACAAAAACCTATAATTGGTTTGTAAATAATCCTATCAATAATTACGGAGTAAACGTAAATATTGGAGATTACACTCATTTTTCTGAAATTTATAAAGGTGAAAAAGGCCCTTTAAAGATGGATTATTACGTATTAAAAGACAACTTAGAAAAAGCCAAAAAACAATTTAAAGACGCTCCTAAAATGATGAAAGCGTTTGAATATTGGTTTGGACCGTATCCTTTTTATGAAGATGGCTATAAATTAGTAGAAGTACCTTATTTAGGTATGGAACATCAAAGTTCGGTAACGTATGGAAACAAGTATATGCAAGGCTATTTAGGACGAGATTTATCTGGAACTGGTTGGGGTTTAAAATTCGATTTTATCATTATTCACGAATCTGGACATGAATGGTTTGCCAACAACATTACCAATAAAGATATTGCAGACATGTGGATTCACGAAAGCTTTACCAATTACTCAGAAAGTCTTTTTGTTGAATATTATTACGGCAAAAAAGCGGCGGCAGAATATGTTATTGGTTTAAGAAAAACAATTGGTAACAAAAGTACAATTATTGGGCAATATAATGTAAACAACGAAGGTTCTGGAGACATGTATAACAAAGGTGGAAACATGTTGCACACGTTACGACAATTGGTTGATAATGACGAAAAATGGCGTTCTATTCTAAGAAAAATGAACAAAACCTTTTATCATCAAACAGTAACAACAGCGCAAATTGAAAGTTTTTTAAGTACAGAAACAGGAATTAATTTAACAGCCTTTTTCAACCAATACTTAAGAGATATTAAAATTCCAACTTTAGAGTATTCTATTAAAAATAAGCAATTAAAATACCGATGGGCAAACGTAGTCGCTAACTTTAAAATGCCTTTAAAAGTAGGTATAAATACTAAAAACCATTGGATTTATCCAACAGAGAAATGGCAAACATTAAAATTATCAAATGAAAATTCCATCTTAAAGGTAGATGTAAATTTTTATGTTTACCATAAAGAAATAGATTAATTTAAAACTAACTATTTTAAAATATAAGGTTTTTGGATAAAATCTATTATCCGTTACTTTTTTTTGGAGAAAACAATCTCCCTTTTACTGAATAGAATAATGTTTCAATCCCTATTTATTAGCGCATTTATTGTAAAGATTTAGGATGTCTTTAAAACCTTAACATCACTTATAGTAATTAACAAGCTAAATAGTCTCTAAAATTAGACATAGTAAAGAAAAAACCAACTAAAATAAAACGTTAAATATTAAACAACTATGACGATTCTGTAACAATATATAACAAGTCTAAAAAAAAATAATTTTTAAGTTGATTAATGTGTTTTTTTAAACAGAAAGTATTGTTTGTATATACAAAAAATATTGTATTTTTGTGGCTTAAATCACATTTAAAAAATTTAAAAGATGAAAAAATTTATTTTAGGGGCTTTATTTATAGGTTCTATTTTTCAATTAAGTGCACAAGAATTCAACAAATGGTCTATAGATCTTGGAGCTGGTGTACAGACAATTGTATTCCCAGGAGCTTCTGGATATGGAACACATAACCCAGATTTCTGGCAAGCGAACATAGGCGCAAGATACATGATTAATGAAAAGTTTGGTTTACGTTTAGATTTTGGTTACAACAACATTAGTGAAGAAGACGGTAATACACCTTTTAAATCTAACTACTATAGAGGTACTTTAGAAGGAGTTATTAATGCTGGTAATCTTTTAAACTTTAAAAGTTGGACAAACAGTTTTAATGTTTTAGTACACGGTGGTGCTGGTATATCTAGATTATACGCTAATGAGCCAATAGATAGAGGTACAGATAAAATGGTACATGTAATGGCAGGTATTACACCACAATATAAATTATCTAATAGAGTTTCTTTATTTTTAGATGTATCTGGTATCAGTAATTTTTACCAAAGCTATACTTTTGATGGTGCAGCTACTACTTCTAGAAAAGGTATCAGTGGAGGACTTGTAAACTATTCTGTAGGTGTTAACATTGCTTTAGGTAATAAAGAGCAACATGCAGACTGGTATTACGCAGAAGTACCAGAAGTTGTATCAGCAGAAGATTTTGCTACTTTAGACAAACGTTTAAAAGGAGCTGAAAAAGAAATTACTGAATTAAAAACTAGACGATTAAATAAAAATAAATTAGTTACTGAATTAGACAACAGATATGCAAAAGCTGGTACTACAGGTAACATCGATTTTGCTAAGCAATTAATTGACAATGGTTATGTAAATGTTTATTTTGATGTTGACAGAGCTAACGTTCAAACTGGATCTACTAGTGCAATTAACTTCTTAAAACAATATTTACAGAACAATTCTTCTGCAAAAGCTGAATTAATTGGTTATGCTGATGAAACTGGACCAGAAGGGTACAACAAATTTTTATCTGAAAAAAGAGCTAAAACTGTATACAATATTTTAATTGATGCAGGTGTAAGCGCTAACAAATTATCTTACAAAGGTGTAGGTGAAGATACTACTGCAACTTCTAGTGCTAGACAATTAGCAAGAAGAGTAGCTATTAGAGTTCAAAAATAATAAGAGTTCGTTATTCTTTATTATAATAATAGAACAACCATCAACAATTTAATTGTTGATGGTTGTTTTTTTTATATACAAAAGTTAGTACTTCCTTTATTTTTTTAATCAAATTAATACAGAAACAAAACTTAGGATGCTAAACAACTCTTATACAAATGAATTTTATAATAGTTGAGAATCAATTTGAATTACTTTTTCTGAATATGAAATAGAAAATCTAATCATAGCCATAATTATGGTTCTATCTTATATTAAACCATCTGTTAGTGATAGAACAGAAACGAATTTAATTTATTATTTTGATATTTATTTGAAGAACTTAAGAGTGGTAATAAGAAGAAACCCTAAAATATAAGCATAAAAAAACCTCGAAATTTCGAGGTTTTTTTATGCTTTTTAATCAGCCTTAAACTAAACTTTAATGCGATTTATTAGCCAACTAGCGCGTTAGCGATTGTAGCATTTGTTTGAGCTCTTTTTTCTTTTTTAGAAAAAAAGCGAGTGCAGAAAGCGCGACCTGTAAGGGAACGCCCAACTTCTCGATACAATTTTCTTTCAGAAAATCACTCGAAATGACAACCTACTCTTTTTCTGCCATTTTTTTAACGTAATCTGTAATAATTACAATTTGCGTTGGACCAACTTTACCTTCAATATATTTTGCGTTTTCATGATCTAAAGAAATTCTACGCACCGCAGTTCCTTGTTTAGCAACCATACTAGATCCTTTTACTTTTAAATCTTTAATTAAAACTACAGAGTCTCCTGCTTCTAAAATAGCGCCGTTTGCATCTCTGTGAATAATTTTTTCGCTATCATCTAAATGATCTCCAGATTCTTTTGCAAAACGTAAATCATCATCTTCTAAATACATCATGTCTAACAAATCTTGCGGCCATCCTTCTGCTCTTAAACGAGACAACATTCTCCAAGCAACTACTTTTACACCTCTATATTCACTCCACATAGAGTCATTTAAACAACGCCAGTGATTTGCATCTGTTTCTTCCGGATTATCTATTTGAGTAATACAAGTTTCACAAGCAAGAATGCTTCCATCTACTCCACCACCACCAGTTATGGTTGGTTTTACATCATAAATTGATAAATTATCTTTTGATGCACATAATTCGCATTGATTTCCACTTCTGTTTTCTAAATCTTGTTGTAAACTCATAATTTTTTATTTAATTATGCAAAAGTACATTTTTATATGAAAGATGCTAATTATTACCTAAAGAAGTGTGCATTAAATTAAGAATTTGACAAAATTTTAACTAGAAGCTATTTCCTGCTTTCACTACTCGCTTTTTTTATTCCTAAAAAGGAAATAAAAAAGAGCTCAAACAAACCGTTCAAATGCGGAGCATTCAACGATTCCAGAAAATATAAAAGCAGAGTTAATCAGGGCTAAACTTGTTTGCTAGCTTTTTGTTATTTCGAAATGAGCTTTTTTTAGTGATTGAGAAATCTCATTTCATACAGATGCATAACCGCTAAATATAAAATGAGATTGCTTCGTAAACTCGCAATGACAATTAGCCTTAAAAACTTTGTCCCTTTGACACTTTGAATCTTTGTTACTTTTAAAGCCCTAAAAAACCTCTAAAGAAGTAAACTGAAACGAAGTTCCATCAAACAAACCTTTGTCTGACAACTTTAATGCAGGAATTACCAATAAAGCCATAAAAGATAAACTCATGTAAGGTGCACGTAATTTGCTACCCATTTGTTTCGCCATTTCATCTAACTCTGCATACGCTTTTCCAATAATCTCAGCTGGTTTATCCGACATTATTCCGGCAACGGGTAAAGAAACTATTTTTTCTTCAGTTGCGTTTACCGCACAAACTCCCCCTCTATTTTCTATAATAAGGTTTACAGCTTTACAAATGGCTTCGTCCGAAACTCCAACCGCTATAATATTATGAGAATCGTGCCCAACAGAACTTGCTATTGCTCCTTCTTTAATTCCAAAGTTTTTAATAAAAGCAATTGCTGGTACATCATTTTGATAACGATTAACAACTGTCATTTTTAAAATATCAGTTTCTGTGTTTGACACTAAATTTCCATCAACAATTAAAGCATTTGCTTCAATCTGATTGGTTACTAATTCGCCATCTAAAGCTTCAATGACTCTAATTTTTTCTGATGTAGATTCAAATCTAAAATCGGAAGCTTTCTTTTTATCTGTATCAAAGTTATTCAATACTTCAAAAGGAACAGATTTCACAAAAGAAACTCCGTTTTCAGCAACCAATTCTCCATTAATATACGTTTCTAAAACCTTGAATTTCTTTAAATCTTCTACTAAAATAAAATCGGCATCGTCTCCTTTTTGTAAAAACCCAACATCTAAATTATAATGTTTTATAGGATTTATACATGCCGCTTGCAATACCTTAAATACATCGATTCCTTTAGCAACAGCTCTTTCACATAATTGATTAATGTGCCCTAACAACAAATCGTCTGGATGTTTATCGTCTGAACAAAACATCATATTCTCAAAATGTTCTGGCAATAAATCTATTAACGCTTCGAAGTTTTTGGCTGCAGAACCTTCTCTAATAATTACCTTCATGCCTTTTTGAAGTTTCTCTAAAGCTTCATCAAAAGAAAAACATTCGTGATCTGTAGAAATACCGGCTGCAATATATTTGGTAGCATCATCGCCTCTTAAACCTGGCGCGTGACCATCAACTGGTTTGTTGTTATTTTTTGCGTGTTGAATCTTAGCTAAAACCTCAGCGTCATCAAATAAAACTCCGGGATAATTCATCATTTCTGCTAGATATTTAATATCCGGATTTTCCATCATCAATTTAATATCTTCAGAATCGATAATTGCTCCGGCACTTTCAAAAGAAGTTGCAGGCACACAACTTGGTGCTCCAAAATTAAATTTAAACGGAACTTTCTTTCCGTTTTCTATCATAAAATCGACACCTTTTACACCTAAAACATTGGCAATTTCATGCGGGTCGGAAACAGTTGCAACTGTACCATGTTTTACAGCAATTTTAGCAAATTCAGAAGGTACTAACATAGAGCTTTCTATATGAATATGCGCATCTATAAAACCGGGTAAAATATAATTTTCTTGTTGGTGATTTACTTCTCTAATTTCTAGAATCTTTCCATTTTCAACCTCAACTTCTCCCTTAAAAATTCGTTTATTTTGTATATCTACTATGTTTCCTTGTACAATCATTGCTTTCTATTTCTAAAGCAAATTTACAAAGAAAAATTACCATATCCTTTTATCATTTGTTTATCATTCTTATTTTAATCATTGAATCTAAAATAGAACTCTTTTTTTTATTCCATGAAAAATAATAAATCTATAAATGTGTTTCTTTTTAACGAGAATCTCTTAGAAAAAGAAGACAATACTGCAACTTTTAATTTCTAGTTTTATAAAACTTAATAGAAAACCTACTGAATAATAAACGCACCTTTTTGACCTGTATAATGAAAAGGAATTTTATTATTTAAACACGTCTTTTCCCAACGATTTACATCACTTTTATAATTAGAACCATCTGCAATAATTTGTGAAGGTTTTATAATCTTTATCAATCTTGTTAAATTTATTTTTGGAGAATATTGCAACACAACAATTGGTTTACGCATTCCGGAAACAATGTAAACACCCAGACTATCTATCAATAAAATGTCTTTGTTAGAAAATTGAATAAAATTTTTAAAATTGGTTTCTTTAACCTCATCAATACCTTCTGAAACGCTATACGTTTTAATACTATTTTCATTTTTAAACCTTATACTATCTAGATTGTGCTGTAGAAAAAGCTGCTCGCCTATCCTTTCTCCTATAATTGAAAATCTACTTTTATGAAATACAATTAACTCTTCTTTTACTTTATTAGTATTCAATTCTAATAGAAAAATAGTTTGTAGAGATACTATTGAAATTAAAAAGTAAACGAGTCTTTTAGACGACTTTTTCATAAAGAAATACACTCCTAAAAAGAGAAATATATACCAAAACAACATGGCAATAAACCAAATAGAAATTTCTTTAAACAAAAATGCTTCTTGATGAGAAATCCAACTTACAAAACGATTCATCCAAGAAATAACAAACCCATAAATAGCTGCTAAAAATGGTGGTAAAATATTTAAAACCGCCGTAATAATGACTAAAATTCCACCTATTAAAACGGCTCCTAAAAAAGGAATTATCACTAAGTTAGAGGCTAAAAATAATCCTGGAAATTGTTGAAAATAATAAATACTTAAAGGTAAAATTCCTATTTGCGCAGCTATTGAAACGGTAAACAATTGCCATATTTTTTTGTCAATAAAAAATTTTGGTTTATAAATTCCATACAACTTTGGTTGTACCCAAAGAATACCAAAAACAGCCAAATAACTAAGTTGAAAACCAACATCGAACAGAAACATGGGTTTTATCAATAATAAAAAAAGCATGGAAGAAATAAAGGAGAACTCAACTACATTTTTTCTTTGAAAAGACAACCCAATGGCTAAAAAAGTAAACATGGTTACAGCTCTAACCACAGATGCAGAAAGACCTGCGACAAAAGCAAATAGCCAAAGTAAAAAAATGATGACAATTGTTTTTATATACTTTCCGTATTTAATTCTTTCTACAGGTTTAAATATAAAAAATAAAATCCATAAAATAACACCAACATGCAGCCCAGAAACTGCCAAAATATGGATGGCTCCTGCTCTTTGATAGTCTACAATCAATTCTTTAGAGATATCTTGTCGTTGCCCTAATAACAATGCATTAATAACCGCTAATTCGTCTGGCTTAAAATGATATTTCTCTAACGCTTCTTGAATTATATTTCTAAATTTAGCTGATAATCCAAATAAAGTTGTTGTATTAGAATTCAACTTTAAATATTGATTTTTTGTTATAAATACCTGATGATAAACACCTTGTTTGGCTAAATAAGATTTGTAATTAAACTGATGCGGATTTAAAGGCGGAATTAACTCTTTTAAAACAGGTTTCAATAGCAACTGATCATCAACATGTAAAGAACTTAAAAAACTATCTTTTTTAACATTTAAGAGAACGGTTCCTTTTGTTTTGTGATTATTAACATTAATAAGATTAGCTTCATATTTCTGGTAATAATTACCAGGTTTTAATATTTTATGAATCTGTAAGATTACCGTAGCATTCTCTTCTATATGATGTTTGTAAAAAGAATCGTAATTTCTATCATCATTAATATAAACAACAGCAACTCCAATAAAAAAGAATAATATAAAAGAGACACAAGTTCTTAGTATTTTATGCTTTATCAGAAAAAAAAGCAGGATTAAAACACCTAAAAACAAGAATATTTTTAGAAAACTGAAAACCCAAAAATGCGTAAAAAATTGGAAACAAATTCCAAGAATTACAAGCACAACAAAGTGCAAGGGTATGTAATTGTACAACCTTTTCATAGCATGTTAAAGTTACTAAAAAAAACGTTAACTACTAATTATAAGATTGTTGTTGCTTTTACGAAGGCATTTTTCCAGTATTTTTCTGACAATGCAGAAACAATTACTCCTCTAGAAGTAGTGGCATGCACAAACTTAATTTGTCCTTTTATATGAGAAACCACCAAACCAACATGATTGATATCTCCTCGTCTATTTTTTTTTGTTTTAAAGAATAATAAATCCCCTTTTTTAACTTTACTAAGAGCAATTTTATGTCCTCTTTTCGCCATATCTCTAGAAATTCTAGGCAATTGTACGTTTTCGCTATCAAAAGCAACATACACTATTCCAGAGCAATCCATTCCTCTGTTAGTAATTCCTCCAAATTTATATCGAACACCTTTATATTCTAATGCATTAGCTACTATTCTATCTACTTTAGTTGTTGGTTTAGGTGTTTTTTTTACAACACTTTTAGTGGATGAGCAAGAACTCATTATCAATGAAAAAACTACCATTAAAAACATTACTTTTTTCAAACTAACTCTTTTTAAAATCGTTTACAATAGCTTTAGCTACTTTTTCTGAAGCTCCTTTTCCTCCCAATTTCTTTTCTAATTCAAAATACTCTAAAAACAATTTTTCTCGATATTCATCATCTAAAATCTTTGTCAACTCTATTTTTAAATTCTTCTTATTAAAATCATTCTGAATCAACTCTTTTACCACTTCTCTATCCATGATTAAATTCACCAAAGAAATAAATTTTAAGGTGATGATTCTTTTGGCTATCTGATAAGAAATATTTCCACCTTTGTAACAAACCACTTGCGGCACTTTAAATAAGGCGGTTTCTAAAGTTGCTGTACCAGACCCAACAATTGCAGCATAAGAAACACTTAACAAATCATAGGTTTTATTACTGATAAAAGCCACCTTTCTGTTACCTATAATATTTTGATAGAAACTTAAATCTTGACTTGGTGCACCTGCAATTACAAACTGATACTTAGAAAAATCATCTATTAAAGACAACATCACCGACAACATTTTGGTGATTTCTTGCTTTCTACTACCCGGTAATAGTGCTATAATTGGTTTATCCGTTAGGTTGTACTCTTTTCTAAAATCAATTTCACTTACTTGTTTTCTACCTGCAATTCCATCAATTAAAGGGTGCCCAACAAACTCAACATTATAATCGTATTTTTTATAAAACTCCTTTTCAAAAGGAAGAATTACAAACATTTTATCGATATCTCTTTTAATGTCTTTTACCCTGCTTGCTCTACTTGCCCACACTTGTGGAGAAATATAATAATTAGTTTTAAAACCTTGCTCTTTTGCCCATTTTGCAACGCGTAAATTAAAGCCCGAATTATCAATCAAAATAAGGACATCTGGCTTAAATTGAGCAATATCTTTTTTACAAAATTTTATAAAACCCAATACTTTAGAAAGGTTCATAATCACCTCAAAGAAGCCCATAAAAGCGCGCTCTTTATAATGGCTTACCAATGTTCCGCCAACATTTTGCATTAAATCTCCACCCCAAAACCGAATGTCTGCATTTGCATCTTCTTTATACAATGCTTTCATTAGGTTAGAACCATGTAAGTCGCCCGAAGCTTCACCAGCAATAATGTAATATTTCATAGTATTAAATTGTCAGGTCGAGCGCAGTCGAGACCTTAATAAAACCTCTCGACTGCGCTCGAGGAGCCATTATCTCTATTAGAAAAATTTTAAAACCAAAGTAGTTAATGCAATTAAAATAGTTGCTAACAAAACTCCTTTTGCTTTGTTATCTTGTTTCTTTTTGATAAAAATAAAGAAGACAAATAAATTAGGAATTGCTGCCAAAGACAACACTTTTCCGTATAATTCTCCTTCTTTAATTAAATCGATAGTTTCATAAAATCCGAATTTAGAAATATATTCTAAATATAAAAATATACCTCCAAAAGTGGCAAATAACGAAACCAAGACCCCTATTAAAATATGTTTTTTTACAGTTCCCAAGCGTTTAATTTTTGAATCATGTGATGTGCCGTCATATCAAACTGAACAGGCACAACAGAAACATACCCATTTTCTAAGGCATAAAGATCTGTATCTTGGCCTTTATCTTTATTTACAAACTCACCAGAAAGCCAGTAATATTCTTTACCCATTGGATTTTTTCGTTTATCAAAAATCTCTTTCCAATACCCATTTGCTTGTCTACAAATTTTAACACCTTTTATTTCTTCCTTTTTTAATTTTGGAATATTTACGTTTAACACAATACCTTCTGGTATACCGTTTAACAAAGCATTTAATGTAATATTTTTTATATATTCTTCCGCTGGTTTAAAATCTGCATGCCATTTAAAATCTAATAAAGAAAAACCAATTGCTGGTATTCCTTCTATTCCTGCTTCTATTGCAGCACTCATAGTACCAGAGTAAATAACACTAATGGACGCATTAGAACCATGGTTAATACCAGAAACACATAAATCTGGTTTTCTATTTAAAATTTCATTCACCGCCATTTTTACACAATCTGCAGGCGTACCAGAACAAGTATATTCTAATTGCGGGCCCTCATCAACCGTAATTGCATTGCAGGTTAAAACATTATCAACCGTAATTGCGTGTCCCATTCCACTTTGTGGACTATCAGGTGCAACTACAACAACTTCACCAATTTTATTCATTATTCCAATTAAAGCTCTTAAACCAGGAGCTGTAATTCCATCATCATTTGTAAGTAAAATTAAAGGCTTGTCTTGCATCTTTTTAGTTTGATTTTCTGAATTTAAAATTCAAAATTTGAGGTAGTTTTCAATTTAAATATTGAACTTTAAATATTACATTATTTTAAGCAAAGATAATTGATTTTATTACGATTTCCTTTTTAACATTTTGTAAAGAATAAATTTTCTCTTTTTTATGTAATATTGTAGTATACAAAGCTGTATTTTTAAGTTAAAGAATAATAAATTAAGACAAAATGTTATTTCTGAATAGGACTTAAAACGTTCTAAAAAACAGCAAGGTAATTGCATACTCAATAATTTTGGCATTATTTTAGTAGTTTAGCAAAGCACAAGGAGTAATATCAGCATTAAAACAACGACAAAAGACAACATGAAAACTAAATATAAAATCACCACCTTTTTATTAGCAATGCTATTATTTGCAACTAGTTTACAAGCAAACGCTGCTAATATAGGCACAAAATCAGATCCTGAAAAAGATAAAATTTTAATTTATATTCTTAGAAATATCCTTACCAGAAGTCATTTTGTAGTTAAAGATATGAATGATGATTTTTCTGAATATGTATTTACCGAATTTATTGATGGCTTAGACCCAAATAAAAGATATTTTACACAACAAGACATTAAAGATTTTTCTAAATATAAATATGATATAGATAATCAACTTTTAAAAGAAGATATTTCTTTTTACAACTTGGTATATGAACGTTTTTCTAACAAGATTAAAAATGCAAAATCTTACTATGGTAGTTTATTAGAACACCCTTTTAACTTTAAGAAAAAAGAAACGATAGATGTAGATTACGAAAAAGTTCCGTTTGCTAAAAACGAAAACGAACTGATTGACTATTGGCGCAAACAACTTAAATTAAGCACTTTAATTAGAATTGAAGCTAAATTAGAAAAACAAAAAGCAGACGTACTCAAAGACAAAAACTTTAAAACTAAAAGCTTTGACGAGTTAGAAAAAGAAGCGCGTGCAGAAGTTCTTAAAAACATGGACGATTTATATGTTAGAATTGAAGAATTAGAGCATGAAGACTGGTTTTCTACTTTTTTAAACACTGTTGTTGGTGCTTTTGACCCGCATACAACGTATATGGCGCCAAGTATAAAAGAACGTTTTGACCAAGATATGTCTGGTAAATTAGAAGGAATTGGAGCTCGTTTGGTAAAAAAAGGTATTTATACAGAAATTTTTGAATTAGTCTCTGGAGGTCCTGCATGGAAAGAAGGAAACTTAGAACCTGGTGATATTATTTTAGAAGTTGCACAAGGATCTAAAGAACCTTTAGATATTGTAGGTATGCGTTTAGATGACGCCATTAAATTTATAAAAGGTAAAAAAGGTACTGAAGTGAGATTGACGGTTAAGAAAAAACTAGACGGTTCTACCAAAGTAATTTCTATTACTAGAGATGTTGTAGAATTAGAAGAAACTTTTGTAAAATCTAGCATTGTAGAAAAAGATGGTAAGAAATTCGGAATTATAGATTTACCTAAATTTTATATAGATTTTGATGAACAAAACTATAGAGACTCCGCAAAAGACATGGAGAAAGAAATTGCACGATTAAAAAGCGAAGGAGTTACTGGTTTAATTGTAGATTTAAGAAATAATGGAGGTGGTTCTTTAAAAACAGCCATTGAAATTAGCGGGTTGTTTATAAACCAAGGCCCAATTGTACAGGTAAAATATAGAGGTGAAGATCCAATCATAAAAAAAGATATTGATCCTAAAATTCAATGGAATGGTGCCGTAGTTGTCCTTGTAAATGAATTTTCTGCCTCTGCATCAGAAATTTTTGCAGCTGCAATGCAAGATTATAAAAGAGCGGTAATAATGGGTGGAAACCAAACATATGGTAAAGGAACAGTACAAAGTGTGTTACCTATTAATCAATTTACAAAATACGATAAAGATTTAGGAGCTTTAAAAATGACCATTCAAAAATTCTACAGAATTAATGGTGGTTCTACTCAAATTGAAGGTGTATATTCTGATATTGCAATGCCAGACAGATATAGTTATATGAAATTTGGTGAAAGAGATCTAGATAATGCATTAGTTTGGGACAAAGTAAAACAAGCAGATTATGTACAAACAAATTCTTATGAAAACTTTTCTGATGTAATTAATAAAAGCAAACAAAGAATTGCTGCCGATTCTAAGTTTAAGTTGATAAATGAATATGCAAAATGGTTAAAACAGAAGCAAGATGACACTTCATACTCTCTAAATTACAAACTATTTGATGAAGTAAATGTAGCTAATGAAAAAGATGCCGAAAAATTCAAAGCTGTTTTTGATTATAAATCAGATTTAACTTTTAATTCTCCTACTTATGAACTTTCATTAATTAAAAAAGATACAGCATTAGCCGATAAAAGAATAGCATGGCATAAAAACCTTTCTAAAGATGTATATGTTTTTGAAGCTATAAATGTTTTAAGTGAACTAAAAATGAATCCAAAAAACGAAATAGTAAAACAATAATTACCAAATATTAAATAACTACAAGCCTGATAATATTATCTAATGTTATCAGGTTTATGGTTTAAAAAAAGAGCTAACATGAGTTTTAAAGTAACATTTCACACTAAATGGTCAGACTTTGACCCAAACAGACACATGCGCCATACAGCGTATAATGATTATGCTGCAGAAGTAAGAGTTCGGTATTTTAGAGATCAAAATTTTTCTATAGAAGAATTTACAAGACATAATATTGGTCCTATTTTATTTACCGAAGAAACCTCCTTTAGAAAAGAAATTCATTTAGGAGAAAATATCACCGTAGATTTAAAACTATCTGGTTTATCTAAAAACGGAGAACGATGGAAAATTACACATCAGGTTTTTAATGAAGCTGGCCAACTTTCTGCGGTTATAAAAGTGTATGGAGCTTGGATAGATTTAACAAAACGAAAACTAACTACGCCTCCAGAAGAAGCGAAACATTTGTTTGATATTGCAGAAAAAAGTGATGCCTTTGAAGAAATAGTTCTAACAAGAAGCTAATCGTTTAAATCTTGTCATGCAGAACTTGTTTCTGCAGCTTATTTTCTTAATCAGCTATCAACTCTAAAATAATTTATAAAAAAAATCGTCTAAATTTCTTTAGACGATTTTTTATGTTAATCAGAATTTATTTCAGTAAACTTAGATACTGAAACAAGTTTAGTATAACAAGGATGTACTTTTTAGACAACCTTATTACCTATTGCTAATTTCTTACCAGAATAAACAATATAGCACAGTTACTAAAATACAAACGGCAATAGAACCTAAGTTAAACAACGGTGTAGTTTTAAATAAATCTGTTCCAAAATCAATCCCTTTAGGATCATCTTTCCCTTTGTTTTGAATATTACTCATTACCATAATGATAATAAGCGTTAAGACAGCTGTAATTCCCATTTGATGCATCCAAGGCTCAAATGCTGCTATTGGAATGAATTTTAAGGCTAATGCAATTGGAATAGATAAAATGGCTCCCCAAATAGCTGCATTATTCGTTGTTTTCTTATAAAACAAACCTAAGATAAATACCGCTAAAATACCTGGACTTACAATACCTGTGTATTCTTGAATAAATTGAAATGCTTGATCGATACCCCCTAAAAGTGGAGCCACAATAACAGCAATTATTAAAGCAACTGCTGCAGAAATTCTTCCCACATTTACTGTTGTTTTATCATCTGCATTTTTGTTGATATATTGCTTATAAATATCCATTGTAAAAATGGTAGATGTAGAGTTTAACATAGAAGCTAAAGAAGAAACAATTGCAGCAGCTAAAGCAGCAAAAGCAACACCTTTAAGACCTGTAGGTAAAAATTGCAACAACCAAGGATACGCTTTATCTGCTTGTCCGGCAGAAGGCATGTTTAACTGACCTACTGATCCTAAATTAGCCATAATAGACGGATCATTCACCATTACATAAGCCGCAATTCCAGGAATTACAACAATTAAAGGAATAATTAATTTTAAAAATGCAGCTAACAAAATACCTTTCTGAGATTCTTTTAAAGATTTAGCGGCTAAAGTTCTTTGAATAATATATTGATTGAAACCCCAATAATATAAGTTGGCAACCCATAAACCACCAACTAATACCCAAATACCAGGTAAGTTTACATAGTTATCATTAGATTCATCCAATATCATATGAAACTTTTCTGGTGCTGCATCCAATACTTTAGAAAAACCAGCCAACATTCCTTCTCCTCCAGAAACCGTATTTAAAGCTAAATAAGTAGTTACCAAACCACCTAACACTAAAAAGACTACTTGTATAACATCTGTCCATGCTACGGCAGATAAACCACCATATAAAGAGTATGCAGCTGCAAATAGTGCCAAACCAATAATGGCATACATCATATCTACACCCATAATGGTTTCAATAGCTAATCCTCCTAAATATAAAACAGAAGCAAGATTAACAAATATGTATAAACCTAACCAAAATACGGCTAAGATTGTTTTAAGGTTGGTAGAAAAACGTTTTTCAACAAATTCAGGAATGGTATACAATCCTTTTTCTATAAAAATAGGTAAGAAATATTTACCAACAATTATTAACGTTAAGGCTGCCATCCACTCGTAAGATGCAATTGCAATACCTAAAGCAAAACCAGAACCAGACATTCCTATAAATTGCTCTGCAGAAATATTTGCTGCAATTAAAGAAGTACCAATTGCCCACCAAGGCAAAGATTTACTTGCTAAGAAGTAATCTTCTGCATTTTTTTGGTGTCCCTTCTTATCTCGAGATACCCATAAACCTACACCTAAAATTAAAATGGCATACGCAATGAAGACTACATAGTCCCACATTTCAAATCCTGCTTTCATAATTGTTATTTTTGTTTAGTTAATTATTTAATATGTAAATATTGATTTTTTCTTTTTAAAAAATGTTTACATCCGTAAATTAAATGTCTTTTTTAGTAAAAAGATGAAACAAATAGCTTTTTTACTAACTCAAATGTTGGTTTTCTACAAATAAGACGTTTATCTGCTCCTTTTAAGAGATAATTTAGAAAAAATCACGAACAAAGATGGAAAAAATAATATTATTTTCAATACTAAAATCAATAAAATATTAAAAAAAAACATACTAGACCCTACTAGTTGGTTAGTATATAAAAAAGTTATAAATTTGTTGTACTCATGATTTCTATAAAAAACAAATCTGGCATTCCTAAATACAAGCAAATAATTATTGCTATAGAAAATGCTATTTCTAATAGTTCTTTAAAAAAAGGAGATCAACTTCCATCAATTAATACATTAAAAAGCGAAAACAAGTTATCTAGAGATACCGTTTTAATGGCTTTTAATGAATTAAAAAATAGAGGCATTATAGAATCTATTGTAGGCAAAGGGTATTATGTTTTAAATGAAGACATCAATGTTCTACAAAAAATATTTTTACTTTTTGATGAATTAAATTCATTTAAAGAAGATTTATATAATTCATTTTTAAAAAATCTAGACGAAACTATTCAAGTAGATATTTTCTTTCATCATTTTAATGAAACTATTTTTCAGAAACTAATAAAAGACAATGCTGGTGCTTATAATTATTACATAATTATGCCGGCAAATTTTAGAGATACTTTTAAAACTGTTCAACTTTTACCCAAAGAAAAAGTATACATTTTAGATCAAGTACCCAAAGATCTCAAAGATTATCCATCCATATATCAAAATTTCGAAAATACTATCTATGATAATTTAAATAAAGCATTAAAATTTATTTCAAAATATAGCAAAATAAATCTTATCTTTTCAGAGCAAAAACAACCTAGAGGTATACTTAAAGGATTTACACGCTTCTGCGAACAAAACACAATACCTTTTAAAGTATTAAGCAAAGTAAAAGCAGCTCCCTTAATAAAAGGAGAACTCTACGTATTGCTAGATGATATTAGCTTACTTAGAATTATCAAGAAAATGAAGAGTCAGAATATGACTTTAGTGAATGATATTGGCGTAATTTCTTATAATGACACGTTATTAAAAGAAATAGTTGAAGGAGGCATTACTACCATTACTACAGACTTTAATGAAATGGGGAAAAGATTGGCTAAAATGATTTTGAACAAAGAACAGGGAAAAATAGAAAACCCGAATAAATTAATTATTAGAAACTCAATTTAACAACACATTGTATACTATAAACCAAAACACCGAAAAAAATACTTTAGAAGTAACAAATACTGAAAACACCGTTTTTGGTAAAATTTACCTAAATAAAGGAGCTAGTTTGCAAGAATTAACCTTAGGCGGAAATGCCATCATTCAAGATTTGAATCCATTAACATACGATTCTACATTTGCATCCTCCATTTTATTTCCGTTTGCAAACAGAATTAAAGATGGAAAATATTCTTTTAACAATGAAGATTTTCAACTAGAAAAAAATCAAGAAGAAGAACAAAATGCACTACATGGTTTTGTGTATAATAAAACTTTTAAAGTAATTGATAAAAAAGTATCCGCAGATACCGCAAAAATAACTTTAGAATATATTGAAAAAACACGAAACGCTGGTTTTCCGTATACGTATGCTATTCAAGTTACTTATACTTTTACAAACGATGGTTTAGATTTGACTCTTGCCGTTAAAAACACCGACACTAAAGTTTTTCCATTTACTTTAGGATGGCATCCCTATTTTATCAGTGATAATTTAGCGGAAAGTTCATTAAATTTTGATTGTGATCAAAAATTAATTATTGGAGATAGAAATATTACTACCGGATCAGAAGATGTAAAGTCAATGATCAATTTAGCTATTGAAAATAAACAATTAGATGATTGCTGGGGATTAAATTCTGACAAAGTTACATTTAAGACTCCTAAATATCAATTAAATTTTCAATCATCGGGTAAAGACATTTATTTACAAACATACACTCCACCAAGATTAAATACGATAGCTATTGAGCCTACAACAGGTGTTTCTAATAGCTTTAATAATAAAATTGGCTTACAAACATTAAAACCTCACGAAAAATATTCCATTGTTTGGAAAATAAACATAATTAACAATTAACTAAGCAAATTATGAGTGCAACACTAATTAAGGATGTCAAAGATACATTCATCAAAAAATTTAAAACGGAACCTTTATTAATTTTTTCTCCTGGAAGAATAAATATTATTGGAGAACACACAGATTATAATGATGGTTTTGTTTTTCCTGCAGCTGTAAATAAAGGAATTGCAGCAGCTATTCAAAAAAGTGATTCTGGCTGCTCTACAGCCATCGCTTTAGACCTAGACAGTACCATAAAATTTGAATTAGATAAAATAAAACCATCTAAGGAAGGTAGTTGGGAAAATTATGTTTTTGGTGTTGTAGCAGAAATACAAAATAAAAACAAAGTAATTGGCGATTTTAACATTGTGTTTAAAGGAAATATTCCTGGTGGAGCTGGTATGTCTTCTTCTGCAGCTTTAGAAAATAGTGTTGTTTTTGGTTTAAATGAATTGTTTGATTTAGGGTTAACCAAACACGAAATGATTTTAATCTCACAAAAAGCAGAGCATAATTATGTGGGTGTAAATTGTGGTATTATGGATCAATATGCAAGTATGTTCGGTATTAAAGACCATGCATTACATTTAGATTGTAGAACTGTAGAATCTAAGCCTTATAAAATAGATTTCGAAAATCATCAATTAATGTTGATAAACACCAACGTTAAACACAGTTTATCTGACAGTGCCTATAACGACAGACGTTCTGCTTGCGAAAGCGTTTCTGAATTATTAAACATAAAAGCTTTAAGAGACGCTACTGAAGCAGATCTAGAAACGATTGTAGACAAAGTTACGCCTGCAAATTATCAAAAGGCATTATTTGTAATTCAAGAAAATAATAGAACTATAAAAGCCGCACATGCTATTGAAAATAATGATTTAGAATTGTTGGGTTCATTAATTTACCAATCTCACGAAGGTTTATCTAACCAATACAAAGTGAGTTGTGATGAATTAGACTTTTTAGTTGCACAAGCAAAGAAAAACAAACACGTTCTTGGGGCAAGAATGATGGGTGGTGGTTTTGGTGGTTGTACCATTAATTTAATTGACAAAAGCGAAGCAAAAGCATTTGCTGAAACGGCAGCCAAAGCGTATAAAAATAAATTTAACAACGAATGTTCAGTCTATTTTATTGAACTTTCTGAAGGAACACATATCGTAAAACAATAATTACAACACAAGAAAATGAGCAATACAAATTTACAAGATTATTCGCACAAGCGATTTAATATTCTTACAGGAGAATGGGTGTTAGTTTCACCACATAGAGCTAAAAGACCTTGGCAAGGACAAAATGAAGCTGTTAATAACGAAAAAAGACCAACACATGACGATTCTTGTTATTTGTGTGCTGGAAACACTAGAATTAACGGAGAAGTAAACCCAGATTATAAAGATGTTTTTGTTTTTACAAACGATTTTGCTGCATTACAAAATGATTCGCCAACGTTTAGTGTAAACGACGGACTTTTAAAAGCACAAAGTGAAACGGGTATTTGTAAAGTAATTTGTTTTAGTCCAGATCACTCAAAAAGTTTGGCTGATATGTCTGCAACGGAAATTCAAAAAGTAGTTTTTGCTTGGCAAAAAGAATTTAAAGAATTGTCTGAAAACCCTAACATTAACTACGTTCAAATATTTGAGAACAAAGGTGCAGTAATGGGTTGTAGTAATCCGCATCCTCACGGTCAAATTTGGAGTCAATCTTCTTTACCTAATGAAGTTGATAAAAAAAACACACAACAATTAAACTACTACAATAACAATAACAGTAGTTTATTGGGCGATTATTTAGCGCAAGAATTAGAAAAACAAGAACGTATTATTTTTGAAAATGATGGTTTTGTTGTTTTGGTTCCTTTCTGGGCTATTTGGCCTTTCGAAGCTATGATAGTTCCTAAAAGACCTTTGGCTAACATCTTAGAAATGACGGAAGCAGAAACCTTACAATACGGTGAAGCAATTTCTGTATTAACAAAAGCATACGATAAGATTTTTAATACTTCTTTTCCATATTCTAGCGGAATTCATCAAGCACCAACAGATGGTAATGAAAACAAACATTGGCATTTCCATATGAGTTTTTATCCACCTTTATTAAGAAGCGCATCTGTAAAGAAATTTATGGTAGGTTACGAAATGTTTGGAACTCCACAAAGAGATATTACGGCAGAACAAGCGGTAAAAATGATCAAAGACTGTTTGTAGCATTTACAAACTTTTAGAAATTTAAAAAGCTTCTCGTTATGAGAAGCTTTTTGCTTTTACCCAATAAATAAGATCTCTTATACTCACAATTTTAATCAATGAATCAACGATTAAAAAAATATTTACACACAGGTTTTACTATCCTTGGCCACCTAAGAAATTTAAAAACTTCCCTATCTAATTTAGAATCCAACTATTTTATAAATAAATATTATATGCCAATTTTCAGCAACAAGCATGAAAATTAAAAAACTACAATCTTTTAACTATAGGCCTAAAACCTATGGCATCTCTTTCTTATTAATATTTAATATATTTTTAAATACGTATACAAATTTAGAAAGGCTTTCATTTTGGGTATTCTTATGATTTTGAAATAAACATAAGAGCATTAGATCGATATAAATGTGCACCTTTTTTCTAAATTTGCAAAAAAATACACCTTATGAGAAATAACTTGTTTTTATGTTTGATTATATTGTTTTACAGTTTTACAAACCCATATAATTCCGACAAAGAAAATAATAAAAACAAGGATACTGCAGTAGAAAGAAACTCAGAGAAAAAGACAACTTTAAAAATTCTTACATGGAATATTCAAAACCTAGGAAGAACAAAAAATAATGAAGAGCTAAATTTTATAGCTAATACCATAAAAAACTACGATGTAATTGCTATTCAAGAAGTTGTTGCCAAAGATCCAAAAGGTACGCAGGCAGTTGCTAAAATTGTAAGTGCGTTAAATAGATTAGGTAACAAATGGAATTACACTATAAGCAACCCAACCAAAAGTCCCTCTAGTTATATAAGCGAACGTTATGCCTACATTTGGAAAACTTCTAAATTAAGACTTGTAAAAAAAGCTACTTTAGACGTTTCTTTAGAAAACATAATTGAAAGAGAACCCTACTTAGCAAAATTTGAAATCAAAAAAAGTAACACCACTTTTTATTTCATCAATATACATGCTCGTATTTACAATAAACATCCAGAAATGGAAATAGCACATTTTAAAAAATATCCTAAAAAACTAGAAACGGACCATCTTTTTATTTTAGGCGATTTTAACTTGAATGAAAAGCATAATGTATGGAATCCACTCTACAAAATGGGCTTTAAGCCTGCCATAAAAAATACGGCAACCACCTTAAAAAAGAAATGTAAAAACGGCAACTACACAAACCATGCTATTGATAATATTTACTATAATGCCAATAAAGTTAATGCAGTAAATACTGGAGTTGTAGATTTTGTAGACAATTGCAACAACTTAATAAATGCCAGAATGATTTCTGATCATTTACCAGTATTTTTAGAATTTAATATCTAGTAAGTTTATTTATAATTTAATACCAATAAACTCACTAATTTGAAGATTTCTATCATTTAGTATCCTTTTCAGTACTAATTTATTTTATATAGAAAAACAACTCCAAATGAAATAATTTAATCATTCAAATACTGCTCCCCAACACTATCTCGAATAAAAAATCATAATAAATGAAGTTGTAATAAATTTATTTAAATAACAATTTATTTCTAAATCACTCTACTCTACCTCAACCCCCTTATTCAATATAATTATCGGCTTCAAAAAATGATCTAAATCATTCAAAAAACCTAAGAAACAAACCAAAAAAGAAAACATTCCTAAAAAAAGCCTTACGAAAATCCGTAAGGCCTGGTATTAGCATTCTTTCCTTTTCAATAGGTTCTTTTTAGAACTACTTTTCAAAAGTATACTAATAAAACCATAAAATATTACGGGTTTCCGTAATCGGCTTTATTTGTTTTAATTATTTTCTTAAATCAACCCAAAATCTTTAGCTATAGCCACTAGGTGCGTTGGATTATTGGCATTAAAATGTTCTTTTAAAAATCTTAATCTTTTTTCTATAGCACTCGTACTAGAAGGAGAAATCTCTTTTTCTTTTAACTTTTTACTAATATCTTCCTGAAGTAGTCCTTTAGAGAGTTCTTCAATCAAAAAGACATCGAAAGCTGTAATTTCTACTGCTTGCTTGGACTGTATTGCACTATTTAAACCGGGTGAAATATAAAACTGTTTTGACGTTGAAATTGTATGAATTGCTTTCTTTAATTCTTTTAATCCATTTCTGTTCTTCCAAACATACCCATCTATTTTTAGGTTCTTATATAAATGCTGAATTATATACGGTTTGTCCTCAATAGAAAAAACAATAATTTTTAAATCTAAAAATTCATTGCTAATTTTCTCTATCAATTCTTCTCCAGATTTTAATTCTTGTGGAGTTCCATCATTTTCAAAAGACAAATCAGAAATAATTAAATCGTAAGGCTCATTGTTTAAAGAAGCACTTTTAATTTTAGCATACGCTTCATCACAATAAGAAATAGAATCTATTTCTTGAACTCCAATTTCTTTTAATGCCATTTTAATTCCGTTATTAATAACATCAAAATCTTCTGCAACTAGAACTTTTTTAAACATTTTTATCTTTTAAAATGAAAAGTTACTTTAAAACTTATCACTAATTTAATTTCAAATTTAATTTATCATTTTATAGTTTTTATACGGGTTTCCATATTCTTAACTACTTTTTTAAAAAAAAGTCGACTATTCTAGTGATGGTTGTAAACAATCATTTTTTTCTACGACCAAGTTTTTAGAATTTAAAAATAACACTAATGAGATATTTACAATTTATTCTATTCCTTTCACTCACTTTTAATAGCTGTATTGAAGATGATATTATCGCAGACAACCAAATAGAAATATTAAGTTTTAACAATACAATCACAGAACTTGGTATAAAAAACACACATCTATACAGCACTAAATACACCAATAATATTGGAGAAGTAACAACTCCTAAAATTAATTGGGATAGCAGCAATTCTAACATTATATCTGTTTCTAACGCTGGATTACTTACAGCACTATCCATTGGAGAATCTGTAATTACAGCTTCTGTAACAAACGAAAATGGAAGTATTATTACAAACGAAAACAATATAGAAGTTATAGCTGTTGATAAAAAACTAACAATAGATAATGTTATTGAAGAAATAATTATTTCTAACACACACCAATACACTGCATCTTTTACAAATGAACTTGGAGAGATCGAAGATTTAAAAACGTCATGGAATAGCTCTAACCCCTCTATTATTACAGTTTCTAACGAGGGCTTAATTACTGCGCTTAGTGAAGGTTCAGCAACCGTTACAGCAAGTATTACAACAGCAAACGGAGAAATAATTAACACAGAAGATACCGTAACGGTAGTAAATATAAACGAACGTATAAGTATTAACAACCCAATAGAAGAGTTAAACATTAACAATACTCATCAGTATACCACAACATACACAAACAGTAGTGGAGAAACAGAGAACACTACTATTACTTGGCAAAGTTCTAACACAAACGTAATAACTGTTACTAATACGGGGTTAATAACTGCAATTGCACCGGGAGAAGCTGTTATTACTGCAACAGTAAGTTCTTCTAATAATACGCTTACAATACAAGATACAGTAACCGTTATTGGCAATACAACTCAAGAAAAAACAGGAACGTTAAAAACATCTAGCAGTTATGAACTTAAAGGAGGTTTTACTTTAAAAGAAATACCAAATACTAATGATTTAGAATTAACAATTGATGAAAACTACAAAGCATCAGACAGACTACCTGGTTTATATTTATACTTTACCAATAATATTAATACAGTAGCAAATGCTAAAGAAATAGAAAAAGTTACTGTTTTTAAAGGAGCCCATACATACATTATAAAAAATACAGGTATTAATGATTTTTCGCATTTATTATATTGGTGTAAACCCTTTGGTGTAGATGTAGGAAATGGAGAAATTAAATAAAGGAAATATGAAAAAGCATATAATTACATTACTTTTAATAGTATTAGCAAGTAACATTGGTTTTGCGCAATGGACTAAAGGAAAAGGAAAGGGATATTACAAACTTGCAGGTTGGCAATTACAGTATGATGAGCATTATACAGATACAGGAGCAAAAGACCCTAATAGAACTAGAACTTTATTTAACACTAGTTTGTATGCAGAATATGGGGTAGGTAATAAGTTTGATGTTATTGCATACGTACCGTTCTTTGCTAGCTCTTCTCAAAACAATCAAATTTCAGGAACCACAGGAGAAACTATTAGCCAAGGAGAAACTGTCAATTCATTTGGAGATGTCGATTTAGGTTTTAGATATGGTTTATACAAAAAAGGAAATTGGGCTGCTGATATAAAACTAATATTAGGCTTACCAACAGGTGATAATAATGGTGGTAGCGATGGTAGTTTTCAAAACGGAGATGGAGAGTTTAATCAGATTATATCATCATCTCTAGGTTATTCTACATCTTATAAAGACAAACCTGTTTATTTAAAATTTTATTTAGGGTACAACAATAGAAGTGAAGGTTTTTCTGATGAATTTAGAACTGGCTTAGAAGCAGGAATCAATTTAATAAACAATAAGCTTTGGCTTATTACAAGATTAAATGTTGTAAAATCTTTTAAAAACGGGTCGTTAAATGCTACCAATAGTAATGGAAGTATTTTTGCAAACGATATAGAATACAGTAGTTTTGGTTTTGAAACGGCTTACTATATTACTAAAAAACTAGGCGTTTCACTTGGCTTCGATTCTGCTTTTTCTGGTAGAATAATAGCCGCTAGCCCTTCTTTCTCTGGAGGAATATTCTTAGACATAAAATAATTCTACATCATTTTAAGGAAATTAAGGAAAACCAAAATATCTATTTATTTTGGTTTTCCTTTTTTTAAAATAGATGCTCTATTAACACAATTATCATTGAGTAAGATAAAATTAAAAACTTTCACACTTAAATTATTTCTACCTTAAATAGGTATAATGACAATGTAATGGTTTCTTTATTCTAGTTAGAAGTATTTCAATATTTGAGCTGTTCCTAATCCTAATTCATGTGAATACCCATTGTTCTTCAACGCTGATTCAATGGCTCCAACCGTTGCGAGTAAATCATTCTTGTTTACCGACCCCATGTGTCCAATTCTAAAATAACTATTTTTTAATTGAGGCAAAAGACCTCCAGCCAGTATAACTCCTTCTTGATTTACGGCCTTTAAAAAAGAGGCTGTGTCCATTTGGTTTGGATATAAAGGCGCTGATAAGGTATTTGCAGAAACTTGTTCGTTTTTTGATAATAAGTCTAAGCCTAAAGCTTTGATTGCAGCTCGCATGGCTTTTCCTGCTCTTCTGTGTCGGTCGAAACGACTGTCTAAACCTTCCTTTAAAATGAGTTGTAAACTTTTTTCTAGAGCAATTACAAGATTAACGGCAGGTGTTCCAAAATATGAGGCTTGTCTATTTTCATAAGCTTTCATTATTGGTAACCAATTAGTCCAATCTCCATAGTAATTAGCAACAGGACTTGTTCGTTGTTCAAATGTTTGCATCGCATTTTTAGAAGCAACTAAAAGAGCAAGTCCTGGAGGAACTCCTATTGCTTTTTGAGAAGCTGTAAGTACAACATCAATTCCCCAATCTTCTTGTTTAATTTCTTCGCCCGCAACAGAGCAAACACCGTCAAGAATGGTTAATACGTTGTACTTTTTACCTAAAGCACCAATACTTTTAGCATCATTTAAAACAGCTGTTGATGTGTCAACGTGTGTAAAGGTTAAAAGTTTATAGCTTTTAGATTTTAGTTGTTGTTCTATAAGCTCTAAGGGTACAATGTTACCTACTTCAGCTTCAAGAATATCTACTTGAGCTCCATATCGTTTTAAGATTTCGGCATAACGTAAACCAAAGTAGCCTGTAGATATTACAAGTGCTTTATCACCGGTTTCTATTAGGTTTACAGCAGCCATATCCATAGCAAGCGTACCTGTTCCTGCCACTATAAATGCCTGACCAGATGGGCATTTCCAAACCTCTTTCATTAGTTTTAAACTATTGGCAAAGAGGTCTATAAAACCCGGGGAAACATGGCTAGGAGTTGGTACTGCCATACATTGCATAACTTCACTTTCAAATTCTATTGGACCAGGTATCATTAATAATTTTCTCGATTTCATCTATTGCGTTTTATAGTTTCCCAACTGTTTTATTCTGTTTTTTAACGATTTATAATCACTGAAATACTAGTAATCTACTGAGGCAGTAATTTGTCTATATTTATTACCGATTTTCTTTTCTATACTTCTAAAACTTATACAAGTTTAAACCGGTGTCCTCATCAGAATAACGATTAACGGTTCCTTCAAAACTTTCTATAACAAATTCTCCAGCTCCATTAATTTTAGCTGTAAGTAAGTGTCCTGCTAATGCTGTGTAATCACTTCGTCCAAGTGTTACATGCATGTGTATGTAATGCTTATCATTTTGTTGAGATATATTACCTGTTATGTTGGTAATTTCCATTTGTTCGGTGAAAGTTTTATCTACAAATTTTTTAGTAGCTGGATCCAAAATTCTTAATGTAGCTTCATTTACAGCTCCAAGACCAGAAATTGTTCCTGCTTTTATATCTAGCTTTTTCACAAATGCAGTGATTGCTTTTGTAATTTCAGAATGGTTTTGAATACTTACAACATACGTGTTACCAAACTGCTTGTAAGTGTAAAGTTTAGAGTTTGATTGTGAGTTTGCTAAAAAAGATACTGTAAGACAGAATACTATTAAAATTGAACGTTTCATTTTGTATAAAATTTTAAATTATAAAACTAATAAGACTCTCTTATTATATCTATTGTTAAACTATCAGCCTTATTCCCTAGTTCGGTCTTTAATAATAAAAAATGTTCTGTTTGGTTATGAAAGTCAATCGCTTCCTGTGATTTCCATTCTTCCAAAATTATAACCTTTGAGCTGTTATTAATATCTTCATGTAATATATAGGAGATATTACCTTCCTCTTTCCGTGTTGCATCAGTTACGGTTTGCAACATATTTAAAACATCTTCCTTAAATCCGGGTTTTACAATAATTGTAGCTATAATTTTTAATTTGCTCATAATAAATAGTAGTAAAATTAATTTTTAAAATATACTTTCTTTTTTGATACTAGACCATTGGCCTAAAATTAAATAAGTCGTATTTAATCGTTTAACTTTTTTATTTTATATAAAAACCGGTAGCGATTAGTGAAAGAAGCGTTTTATTACGTTTTGCATAGTGTTAGAAAATCGTTTTAGTTTTCCTTTTTTTATTTGTCCCTTTTCATTCGCTTTTAAAAACTCACCTGTTTCAACGTTCAAACAAGTCAACCACATGCCACCGTGTGCGAAAGTATCAATACAAATAGTATGACCAAAATCGGCTATTTCTCCATTTTTACGAGCAGTATGTCCGCAAATTACAGTTTTTCCTAGATTATAAATTACAGGGGTTTCATATTTCTTATGAAATAAATGATGCTCATTCTGTACGTCTAGATGCTTATTGCTTTCAAGGCCCGCATGAACGAAAATGAACTCTTCTATTTCCAAATATGGCAAGCAAGAATCGATAAAGTCCCAATACTTTTTATCTACGTGGTTCATCCAGTTTAGGTTATCTGCCATTTTATACGAATATAAAGTATGGAAGCCTCCATAATTTTGGACCCATTCAGCATATTTTTGTGGTGAAGATTTGGCAGCTGTCATCATTATTTCATGATTACCAAGTATAAATTCAAAGTCGAATACTTTTCTTTTTTCTAATAACCAATCCAGTACTCCCTTACTGTCAGCTCCTTTATCAACATAGTCGCCCAGAAAAACTACTTTATCTTGCTCTTTAATTATGCCTTGTTGAAAAATGGTTTTTAAAGCATTTAGACAACCATGTATGTCTCCAATTGCGTAAATAGCCATAGTTATTTGTTGTTTTATTAAAGTCCTAAGTCCATATGTTTGTTTGTGAAATCTTAGTTTTTTTTATGTCTTATTTCCGACTTAAAAATAGATCTTATATAACTATTTACGACTATCAAAAACATAGTAAGTTACTTTTGATGTATTCTTCAACTTATCTTCTAACAGGAGATATAAATCTTACATAGGATAAATTTCTATTTTAAAAGATTTCCTAACTTTCGGTACTAGTTGTTTGTATCGTATCTAATTCCACTAATTTAATTTTTGAATTAGCAAAACTAATGTTGTTTCAAGCCAAACTATTTGACCTAAGTCAATAAATTGATATAGACTGTAATTTAATGGAGAACTAACATGTTTTAATATCGAAAATTGCAACTGTTGTTGCTAACTGGTTAGTAGATGAAAAGTAGACGATTTCGAGTAATCACAAAGTTTGAGATAAGCCAAAAACCTTAAATTTACTGCTGTTTCACCTATTTTTCATCTGCATTTAAAATTGAACGTTTCATTTTGTATAGAATTATAAAATTAATAAAACACTCTTATTATATCTATCGTTAAACTATCAGCCTTTTTCCCTAGTTGGGTCTTTAATATTAAAAAATGAGCTGTTTGGTTATTAATGTCGATCGCTTACTGAGCTTGCCATTCTTCCAAAATCACAACCTTTGAGCTGATGTTAATATCTTCATGTAATATATACGAGATATTACCTTCCTCTTTTCGTTTCACATCGGTAACGGCTTTCAGCATATTTAAAATATCTTCCTTAAATCCAGGTCACAAATAATTGTAGTTATAATTCTTAATTTTCTAATAGTAAATACCATTAAAATTATTTTTTTCGATATACTTTCCTTTATCTATCTAGACCATTAAAATCAGCTTTTAATTGAGGTTGAACAATTTCCGCTACATTTTTTATCTATTTCATATCATGTAGGGATGTTTGTCAATCAACAAGTTACAACTTCTTAAAACTAATCCCTATAAGGTTCTATTGTTTGTATTGTTCCATCCTCGTTATAATTAATTTCTATAACTTTTACAGAACGTAAATGTGTTACTCCTTTAGATAAACTAGAATCATGATAAAACAAATAATCTTTTCCTTCTACATTACAAACAGAATGATGAGATGTCCAACCTACAACTGGTTCTAAAATTCTACCACCATACGTAAATGGCCCATAAGGACTATCACTTATTCCATAACAAATAAAATGCGTATCGCCTGTAGAGTATGAGAAATAATATTTTCCGTTATGTTTATGTAACCATGCAGCTTCAAAAAATCGTCTATCAATATCACTTGCTACTAATAAATCTCCATTTTCATCAACAATTTCAATTTCTTTTGGCTTTTCATCAAACTCTAATAAATCATCCGTCATTTTTGCAATATATGGCAATAATGCAGGCTCATCTCCTTCAGGAAGAAACGCTGTAGGACTTTCTGGTTGGGCTGCATTAAACTCGCCCGTTCTCCAACGTTGCAATTGTCCACCCCAAAGACCTCCAAAGTACATAAAGCAACTTCCATCATCATCTTTAAAAACAGCTGGATCTATAGAAAAACTACCTTTAATTGCTTCTGGTTCTGCTTTAAACGGACCTGTTGGTGAGGTGCTTGTAGCCACCCCAATTCTAAAAATATCATCATGTGCTTTTGCTGGAAAAAACAAATAGTAAGTCCCATCTTTTTCATTTGCATCTGGCGCCCACATTTGTTGTTTTGCCCATGGCACATCTTTTACATGCAAAGCCAAACCATTATCTACAGCCTTACTATCTATACTATCCATAGATAATACATGATAATCTTCCATAGCAAAATGGCTACCTAAATCGTCAAAAGCTTCTCCTGCATCAATATCATGAGATGGATATATATATATCTTACCATCAAAGACATGTGCAGATGGATCTGCGGTATAAATGTGAGAAACTAATGGTTGCGAAATGGCTTTTTTATTTAATTCATCAAAATTGATGTGTTCTATACTTTTTTCTGGCATGGTATTCTTATTTAAATTGCTCTTCTTTCTTTTAACTCTTTTTCTATTTTTAATTCCATTTTTTTATCAATTTCATAAAAATATAATAGTCCTACTCCTATTAAAAATGGAACTGCAGCATACACACTAATTAATAACTTTGTACCATTAATGGCTGCTTCACTTTGTATTTCTAAATGAGAATCATATCCATAGCCTCCTAAAATTGATGAAACTAAAGCACTACCAATACTAATACCTCCTTTTAAACCAACCATCATTGCAGAAAAAATAATAGCAGTGGCTCTTCTGTTTGTTTTCCATTCAGAATAATCAGCTACATCGGCAATCATCGTCCAAAGAATTGGAGTACCAATTCCGTAAAAAAACATGTGTAAAATCTGAGTACCAAATATGAGTCCTATAGATTCTGGTTGATAAAAATAAAAAGCAATGATAAATAAGGTTGAAATAAAGAGCGAAATACCTAAAACATTTCGTTTTCCATATTTATCTGCCAAACGTTTAGAAAGAACGATTCCTATTAACCCAACTAAAATTCCAATTCCGTTAAACACTCCTAAACCAAAAGAGGTTTCATTTTCAAATGTGGGTAATATTGATTTATATGGATCTAAAAACACTCTTAGTTTATCTTCATTTACAAAGTTTTCGAAATAATAAACATAAGAACCCCCTTTCATTGCTAATGTGATAAATATTAGAGTGGTAAGCACCAACATAATTACCCAAGGTTTATTTTTAAACAAATCTGATAAATCTTCTTTTAAACTAGATTTTTGTTCTGGCTTAGGTATTACTCTTTCTTTTGTTGTAAAAAATGTAATCATTAACATTATGGTTCCGATAATTGCCAAATAGGTCATTACAGTTTCCATACCTGCTGCTTTGTTACCATCACCTGCTTTTAAAATTAAATCGTACATAAAAACTTGTACAAAAAACTGTGCTCCTAAAACTCCCACAAATCGATATGCAGATAAGCTATTACGCTCTTTCATATCTCCTGTAATAACACCACTTAAAGCAGCATACGGTAAATTATTTGCTGAGTATAATAAGAGCAATAAAGAATAGGTAATTACAGCATAAATAACCTTTCCTTGATACTCAAAATCTGGCGTAGAAAAAGCTAATAATGCAGCTAGCCCTAGAGGTATTGCAGTCCATAAAATCCAGGGTCTAAATTTACCCATTTTAGTATTTGTTCTATCTGCCAAAGCACCCACTATTGGGTTAAAACCAAACGCAGCTATAAGACCAACGGTTAAGGTTACTAATGCGGCATCTTCTGGCTTTAAGCCATAAATATCTGTATAAAAATAAGAGAGATAGGTTACTAAAGTTTGAAAAACTAAATTGGCTGCTAAATCTCCAAGAGCATAACCTACTTTTTCTTTTACTGATAATTTGTGTGAAATAGTTGTCATTTTTAGGAGGTATTAGTTTGCCTTATTTTTAAGTGCAATTACATTATTGTATACTTCTTTTGGTTTATCATCTCTTCCAAAAAGTAAAGGATAATTTGTTCGTCCTTTTATTGGCCAATCATTTAACCAAGATTGCCCATCGTTAACTCCCCAAAAAGTTACACGACTAATTTTATCTTTGTGTTTTAAGAAAAGATTAAAAATATCTTCATACCGTTTTGCTATTTTTAGTTTAATGTCTTCTGTTAATCCATTTGGATAAGGATTCATTTTAGGATCATTTTCATAGCTTTCATAGCTTTGCTCTACAGCAGCTCCATCCAGTTCCCAAGGATTTGGCAGAACGGTAATGTCTAATTCTGTAAACATAACTTTTACTCCTAATTCTGAATACGCAATTATACTATTTTCAATATCTTCTAAAGATGGCCCCTCTAAACTCCAATGTGCTTGCATACCAACACCATCAATTCTAATACCTTTTGCTTGTAAATTTTTTACAATTCTAATAACTCCTTCTCTTTTTGCTGGTTTCCAAAGATTGTAATCGTTGTAAACTAGATCTGCATCTGGTGCTGCTTTTTCAGCAAGTTTAAAGGCCAATTCTAAATAACTTTCATCGCCAAAAATTTTATAAAACATAGATTCTCTTGGAGACCCATCTTCATTTAAAGCTTCATTTACAACATCCCAAGAATCGATTTTTCCTTTATATCTACCTGCAATGGTATTAATGTGTTTTGTAATGTTATTTACTAAAGTATCCTTATTTGTAATTTCATGAACCCAAGGTGCCAATTGACTATGCCAAAGCAAGGTATGCCCTACAACATGCATTTTATTTTTATTACCAAAAGCAACATAAGCATCTGATACCTCAAAATTATAAATGTCTTTTTTAGGGTGAATTTGTTCCCATTTTAAATCGTTCTCTGGAGAAATCGCATTAAACTCTCTAGTTATTAAAGCTGTTTGCTCCGCATTTACTTCTTTAATCTGCCCTGTATTAAGTGCCGTACCTATTAAAAAGTCTTCTTTAAAACTATCTTTCAAAGAAGTTTTGTTTTGAGGTGTTTCTTTAACAGCTTCTTTTTTTGTCTCTTTACAGCTTAAAAAGCAAATTGATAATAAGAGTAAAGTTGTATTTATTTTATTAAACATATCTATATTGTATTTATTTGTAAATCTCTATGAATATCACTTACTGCTATTAAGTGAGTTTTTTTTTATATAAACCGACCAATAGGTAGTTTAAAAAAATAGCCCTTAATATTGGTTTAAAATTAACTGTAATATGTAGATTGCTGTAAAACAAATACTGCTTTTAGTAGAACAATTCTTGCATTATAAGAATTTAATTCTATTTTAAAAGTGTTACTAAATTCTAGCAATCACTTATAAACACTAAACTTATAAATAGTTCTTGAAAAATATTTTTCTCCAGATAGTAATAAGGTTGATGGAAAATTGGTTTGATTAGGACTATTTGGAAAATGTTGCGTTTCTAAACAAAACGCGGCTCTTTTTTGATATAAAACATCGTTTTTGCCTTCTAAGTTATTTAGATGATTTCCTGAATAAAATTGTATGCCAGGTTCAGTAGTAAAAACCTCTAAACTTCTCCCAGAATTTTCATCAATTACTTTTGCTACAAAACCTGTATTCACATCATCTAAAACAAAATTATGGTCAAAACCACTACCTAAATCTATTTGTTTATGTTGTTTATTTAGAGCTTGCTTCAGTGTTTTTAATTTTCTGAAATCGAAAGGAGAATTGGCAACATTTTCTAAAATCCCTACAGGAACCATTTTATCATTTACAGGTAAATAATAATCTGCCTTTATCTGAAATAAATGATTTTCTATTGATTTATTAAAATTACCCGATAAATTAAAATAAGAATGATTTGTTAAGTTTATAACGGTTTTTGCATCTGAAACTGCAAAATATTTTATTTGTAATTCATTTTCATCGGTTAACGTATACTCTACTTTCACTTCTAAATTACCAGGAAATCCTTGATCTAAGTGTTTTGAAAAATGAGTTAATTCTAAAACGGATTCGGATATTTGTTTTGCTTGCCAAACAACTGCATGAAAACCTTTTTCACCTCCATGTAATTGGTTTTCTTCTTCATTTTTCTCTAATAAAAATTCATTATTATCTATACCGAATTTACCATTTGCAATTCTATTACCATATCGACCAATAATAGCTCCAAAAAAATGATCTGGCTTTTCTAAATAATCTTTTGCAGAATCGTAGCCTAAAACAACATCTTCAAATACACCATTTTTATCAGGAACAAATAGATTTACAACTCTACCCCCATAATTGGTTATTTGAGATACAATTCCATTTTTATTTTTTAATGTAAATAATTGAATCCCCTGTTTTTCAAAATCTTTTGAAAAATTATTAGCATCTATTAATTTTATCATTTTAGTTCAGTATTGCTTATTTTTATTTAAAACCCAGTATATGCCTCCAAAAATGTGATTTAAGAAATTTTTGTCTTTATATGATTCTGGTTTATGGCCTAAAGCTGTATAAAAAGATTTTCCTCCTCCATACTCTTGATTCCATGAAATGGGATGTTTCTCTCCCATACCTTTTAACGGAATGTTATCATAACCCTCAGTAAAATCATAAGAAGCTTCATCAACAGTCAATAGAATATTTAGTTTCTCTAAATTTATATTTTTAAAGTTATACCATTCATCACTTCGTAGCCATTTATTTGGCAAATGCCATGTTGCTGGAAAATCATTATTTTCAACTTTTACAATTGCGGCTTGCAATTTTGGATGATTCACAAATTTCGCTCCAACAAGACCATCAAACCAAGAATTATCGTTTTTACCATCTGATGTTCCATGTATACCAACAAAGCCTCCGCCTCTTTTCATAAATACTTTTAAAGCAATCATATGTTTTGTCTTTAAAGAATCAGCATTAGCGTTCATAAATATTACTACATCATGTTTTGGTAATTTCGTTATAAGATCATTTGGTCTTTGTGTCCAATTAAACTTAAATTGATGTTCTTTTGCCATTTCTTCAAAAGCCTGAATAGCAACAGGTATGTTATTGTAATGCCAAGTATCATGTTGGGTATACAATAGAACACTAAACTGGTCTTGCGCATTTGTTTTCATCATTGTCAAGAAACTTATAGTTAATAACAGATATTTAATTGTAAAAGATTTCATCATAAAACGTTTATTTTAATAATACATATATTCCTATGCTAAACCCACAATTGTAATTCTTGGATAGGTGTAATCTTCTACTTCTGCAATTAGATATTTTAAACTTGTAGGTATCTAAACAAATAAAATAGCAATACTTGTATCATCTTTATCTGAAATAGTCAAATTTGGAGCGATTTTTAATCACCTCTTTTTCTTAAGTCTAGAATATTAGGAATTTCATCTAAAAAAACTTCCTTGCTATTTTCATTTGCTGATTCATAAATCTTTTCAATGATATACATATCACGTAACCCCATTTCACCAGGAACGATACTTTTAGTATCATTTAAAATATTTAATGCAAAAGCATCAATTTGAAGTGCTTGTTGATTTACGTTTTCAATTTCTATAGGGCCATTTGGGGTTTTACCTTCTAAACCACCATAAGTAAATGAAGGATTTAATTCTATTTCTCCTTTTTCTGTGGATGCAGTTATATAACAATAAAAATCTTCTTCATATGAAGTTTTGCACAAGGCTTTTCCTGATGGAAATGTCATTTCCCATTCTAAACTTCCTTCAATATTTTGTTTGTTAAAAAAGGTAATGTCTTTAGTTGTGTCTTTTGCCCATAAAGATGTTGGTAATTCACCAAACATATAGATCGCAGATTGTAATACATAAATTCCTAAATCCATTAAAGGTCCTCCACCAGATAAAGATTTTTGCAATCTCCATTTTTTAGGATTTTTTAAAGTAAACGCAAAACCAGCTTCAGTATTCATTTTGCCAAAAACTTTATTTTGCCCAAGTTCCATCAAATAGCCATTAATAGGATCGAAATGTAATCTGTAACCTATAGATAGTTT
The DNA here is from genome assembly GCF_023555435.1 of Polaribacter sp. Z014. Classification (NCBI taxonomy): domain Bacteria; kingdom Pseudomonadati; phylum Bacteroidota; class Flavobacteriia; order Flavobacteriales; family Flavobacteriaceae; genus Polaribacter; species Polaribacter sp. Z014. The sequence continues at coordinate 32,839 of NZ_JALCZP010000017.1, read as the reverse complement.
TACATTTTCTTTTTTACAACTAGCGATCATTCTTTGACAATCTTCCACAGAAGTTGCCATCGGTTTTTCACAAATAACATGTTTACCTGCCTTTGCTGCTCTAATAGTAAATTCTGCATGCATACTATTTGGTAAGACAATATATACGATATCTATAGCATCATTATTTACAATTTCATCAAAATTAGTATAGTTGTAAATATTTTCTTTTTTGATGTTGTATTTTTTTGCCCAAACACCTTCTTTTTCTTTGGTACCAGTAACAATTGCAGACAGATAAGAGTGCTTTGTTTCTAATAAAGCTGGTGCTAATTGTGTTGTGGAATAAGAACCCAAGCCAACTAAAGCTATGCCTAATTTTTTAGTTTTATCAGAAGTTGTACAACCTTGTAACATTTGCATTTGCAATGCAAATAGTGTTATACCTGTAGACCCCGCTAAAAGTTGTTTAATAAAAGATTTTCTTTCCAATATTTTAAGGTGTTTTATTTTTGTCAAACTTTAAAAAATTAAATTTATTATTTGACAGATTAAAATTTAGTAATTTCAATTTTAAAATTAATTATAATCGCTAAAATACTGTAAGACAAATAGTGCTTTGAGTAAAACAATTATTGCATTCGTTTTGTTATTTGAACAACTGAAAAAAAAATTCTTTAGCAAATGATTAAATACTACATAAAATTTATAAATACTTGGTAGCACTATAATTTTGCTCAAGTAATGACTTTATAGAAGAGGATTTGATTTTTATCTACTTTATAAAAACCTTTATAATCAAAGTTAATGGGTTTATTTTACAGTTTCTAAAATAGCTTTTCTAACAAGTTTAGTTTGTAAATTTCTATTATATAAAAGAGGATAATTTGTTCTGTTTGTTATTGGGTAACCATTTTTACAAGATATGCCATCATACACACCTCAAAAAGTTACTCTGTCTATTTTATGTTTGTTCTTTAAGAAAATCTCCAATAATTCCTTGTATCTATTTGCCAATTGTTTTTCTACATCTTGTGGCAAACCTTTTTTATAAGGGTCAAAAAAGGTTTCAAATTCTTCTAATTAAAATTGAGATTCCATCATACTTCTGCCAATAATTTGCCCTTCTTTTGTAAGCAATAATACATCGTTTAGTATAAGAACAGTAGCGGATTAAAACGCATTAGCTTTCGGATCGAAATATACTTAAAAAAAAGAAAAACGGTTAGAGTTAAAACCTAAACCACTAGTGCTTTGATACATCGTTGGATGCCGTTTTTCATTCCAATTCTTTTACCTTCTTTTGAGAAATAATAGGTTTGCCCTTTAATGCCTGAACTAAAGTTGATGTTGCAAGAAGTCCATAAAGTAATGAAATAACTATTGTTGCTTTTGTGTTTTTAAAAATGTAAAAAGAAAGTAATGGTAGTACTTGTAAAGCGTGCATACCAATAAAGTGAGAGACTCTTAAATCTCCTACAATTTTACTCCAACCTAGAATCCACCAATTCGAATTATCATTGATAGCTCCAACACTGTGGTTCATACGAGCCCCCATTAAACCTCCTTCAAATGAAAAAATAACAAAAATAAAGATTCCCAAACGAATTGACCAAACGTAATAACTCGGTAAATTTGGAAAAGACTGTGTGAAAAATAACAAGCCAATATAAGCAATATATAGTGTAACAACTACTGCTATTAAACCCATTAACGAATATAGAAGTGAATACGTTGGTGTGCTAATATTGAAATGAGATAATTGTCCTTTTGATGCTTGAAAAATAATATATAAAAGTTCAAAACCGAACAACGTAATTACTGTCCAATTAAAAGGTGTTCCATTAAAATCTGAAAGATAATGGCAGTACCAAGCCATAGTCCAAGAATATAAGCCTATTGATACAGCAAATTTGAAAGGCTTGACCCAGGCATTTACCCCGTGAATCTGTGTCGATGTTGTTTTGGTAAGAACCATACAAATTATGGAAAGAATTAAACATAACAGGCCAAAATAAAATAAGTACTCGTTACGAAGTTTCAATTCTTTTATAAAGCTGATAATTCCTTCAATCATAGTTCTATTTTTTATTCAACCTTGTATTTTGGAACAAAATAATTTAAACAATACAACATTGCACCATAAGTGAAAATCAAGGTAGGCATATTGGTGTTAAATCCTAAATTAAATTTAGGAATACTTAGAAGCTCTCTAAAAGAACGTGTTGCAATTAGTGACATAAAAACAATTCCATAAGCGAAAACAGAAATAATGGCTACTTTATTTTTAGTAGTTCGCATAATTCCTTTTTTCACCTCTCCTATAAAGAAATACCAAAGTGCTCCAATCATGAATATTACTTCTATGAAAATGGCTAAATATACGTTGGAAGCGTACAGACCAAGACCAGCTTCCATTGTACCCGCCCCAAACAGATGATGCATATGACCAGAAAAGAAATCTAATACAAAGTGTATAAAGACTAAAGCCATACTTACTAATCCTATTTTCGTGCTTTTAAATAATAATTTTCCAATTACAAATGCAATAGCTAACCAGAATAATAAAGGCGCTAAATCATGACTATATAACATATCAACTGCCATATTACTTAAAGTGGCATCAAAGGCATCACTTGGGTCAGTACGTTCAAGTCCTAAATAATGAAAAGTAAACCACAATAAATCCTGTAATTGTGATATGATTAAAAAATAAAGTAATGTTCCTTTTGGGAATTTTTGTTTCGCTATTAATGCTGTAGTAAAATGACCTGCTAACATAATTTTTGTATTTTTGCTTTCAATTCGATAGCAAAAGTAATAATTACTATCGAATTAATAGTAATAATTAATTAAAGATGATAAAAGAATTTCGCTCTGGCTGTCCAATCTCTTCTGCATTAGATGTTGTAGGTGATAAATGGTCTTTGTTAATTATCCGAGATATGTTAATTAAACATAAAAAAACATTCAAAGAAATATCTGATTCAGACGAAAGGATTGCTCCAAGTATTTTGTCTGCACGATTAAAGTTATTGGAATCTTATAAATTAATATCCAAGACAAAAATACCTGAAAATAAAAAAGAGAATATTTATTTGTTAACCGAAAAAGGAATTCGATTAACTCCAATAATCGTTGAATTCAGTTTGTGGGGCGATACTAATATGCGAGAATTTAATAAAATAAACGATATAGAGGGTTTGAATTCAGATAAGTCTTATGTTATTCAATCTGTTCAAGATAGTTATAATTCTATGTTGCTTAATTTCTAATAATGTTGCTCTCAAATGGAATACAAATAGCGATTATTTTTATGAATTTGTAAGTTTAAAAGATAAATGCAACATCATATTACATGCTTTGTCATCTACCCTTATCAATACTTATATTTCGTATTTGTAATTAAATATAAAGATAACTTGCCTAATTATGTAAAAGATAAGTTATCTTTTTACCGGTATTTAGAATGATTACGATATCAATTAATCCAATTTAATACTGTTTCCAAAATAGCTTCTCTGGCCAATTTAGGTTGTATATTTCTATCATACAAAAGAGGATAATTTGTTCTATTTGGTATAGGATAGTCATTCTTCCAAGACATTCCATCATGAACACCCCAAAAAGTTACTCTGTCTATTTTATCTTTATTTTTTAAGAAAATCTCAAATATTTCTTTATATCTATTTGCCAATTGTTTTTCCACATCTTCTGGCAAACCGTTTTTATAAGGATCAAAAAAAGTTTTAAATTCTTCCAATTGAAATTGAGGTTCCATCATACTTTTTCCAATAATTTGCCCTTCTTTTGTTAAAGGCAAAACATCAACATCTAACTCCGTAATCATTACTTTTATCCCAAGTGCAGAATATGCATCAATAGCTTGCTGAATGTATTCGTTTTTAGGGAAATTAAGACCCCAGTGTGCTTGAATACCAACTCCATCTATACGAATTCCTTCTTTTTGAAGCATTTTTACCATGCGTACTATACCCTCTCTCTTTTCTGGTCGCCAAGCATTAAAATCATTATAATACAGTTCTGTATCTGGTGCATATTCACTTGCATATTTAAAGGCTAGTTTTACCATTTCATCACCGTCACCAATACTATTTACCCATATTGTTGGTCTGTATGAACCATCATTATCCATAACCTCATTTACCACATCCCAAGCTTGTACTTTTCCTGCATATCTACCTGCAACTGTTTTAATGTAGGTTCGTAACTGCTCCTTTTGCTCTTTAGGAGTATTAGCCTCTCCTTTTTTATTGGTAAAAAACCAAGCAGGTGTTTGGTTATGCCATATTAAAGTGTGTCCAACAATAAACATGTTATTTTCTTTTCCAAAAGCAACAAATTCATCTGCAGCTTTAAAATTATAAACTCCAGGAGCTGGATTTACAGATTCTGCTTTCATACAATTTTCTGGTGTAATTGTATTGAACTCCTTTTTTACAATTTGGTTTAAAACATTCTCTTTTCCAGAAACAATATCATCGTTTATTGCACTACCTAATAAAAAACGTTTTTCAAAAGCGTGTTTTAGTGCCATATCCTCGTTAGATTTAGATACAGATAAATTATTACTAGTTTCTTTTGGTGTTTTATCATTATTACATGCAGTAATTGCAAGCATTAAAATACCAATTAGCATAAAAGTGAATTTTGTTTTTTTCATAAAATTTGATTTCTAAACTATCTTAATTCGCATATCGAACACCTTGTACATTCATCTCTAAAGTATACACTGAACTCATCGCTGTTATAAAAAGTTTTTTTTGATTTTTCCCACCAAAAGTTACATTCGCAGTCCAACCCTGCGGCACTGCAATTTGTTGAATTTTTTCACCATCAACATTAAAAACTGTAACACCATCAGTTCCTGTTAAATAAATATTTCCCTTATTATCTATCGTCATTCCATCAGATCCCATAGTTGTAAATAATTTTCTATTCGTTAAATTTCCGTTTTCTTGCACATCAAAAACAAAGGTTTTATTGTCTGCTTGGTCTGCTACATACAATTTTCTACCATCTTTAGAACCAATAAGACCATTGGGCTGTACGTAATTATCATTAGATACAATAATAGGTTTATCTGTATTTGGGGCTAAATAATAGACTCTATTTTCTTTTTGTTGTGGCTTTTTATGAGACCACCAATCACGTTGATAATAAGGGTCTGTAAAATAAATACCTCCTGTAGCATTAACCCAAAGATCATTTGGGCCGTTAAGTTTTTTATGCTCATAGTTATCTACAAGTACAGTTACCTCTTTATTTGGTTTAATACGCCATAATTCGTTTTTTTTATCTGCGGCAGACAATAGGTTACCATTATTATCAAAATAAAGCCCATTTGAACGACCTGAGGGTTTCATATACTCAGATACTAAATTGGTTTTTGCATCCCATTTTAAAATTCTGTCATTGGGTTGGTCGGTAAAAAAAACATTCCCTTCTTTATCTGTTGCTGGCCCTTCCGTAAATTCAAAATCATTTGAAATTAAGACCAATTCTGCACCATCGCCTATAATTTGATTGCTCTTTTTGTTTTGAGCATTACATGAGGTGCATAATACTATAAAGAAAATGATATGTTTAAAACCTAAAAAGGTTTTAAACAATTTTATATTTATTTTCATTTAAATAATTTTTACTCCCTTGTATAGTTTAAGAATTTATTAATTTTAAACTCACCATCTAAAACAGTTGCTTTAAAAATATATTTACCTGCTTTGGGAATAAAAATACGTGGTGTTATAGTATTTGGGTTATTATTTTCGAACGCACAATCGGCAGGACCTTTTACTTGCTTCCATACTATTTCTGGGCTAATATCATCTTTATCCTCGTCAGTAATTACAGCCGTAATTGCAAGACTGTTATCTGTTTTTGAATACGTATAATCGATAGTAATAGTGGGTGGTGTATTTATTGCAGAAACTATAGCATTGCTGTCATTTGCAAAACGTTCCTCATCCTCAATACCTGCTGCCCAAAGTGCAATACGCTGTGCAAATACTCTATTATCGGAATGACTTAAACGGGTACCAGCCCCGGCATTCCAAAACAAATTACGATCAAAAACACCTATTACTCTACCTTTACCTATTTCTGCTATTGCTAAAGCTACATCAGTATTTTCATTAAATTTACCATCATTAGAATTTACAACTAACCTACCGCCTAATCCGCCTTCTTGCGCTTTCGCTAAAATTACTGCCGGTTTAGAAACACGAATAAAACTTACGCCTTCTCCCCTAAAAGCAACGCCTTTATGTTTATTTTTTTTATTAATAAAGTGATCTTGTGTATACTCATTCACCAAATAGTTTCCAGCACCATTATCAGTCAAAAAATACATACCAAATTGCTCCATTAAAGCATTGTCAGAAATTCTCCCTACTTCATTATCCACACCTACAATGCTATACTCACCACCAAATCCACTATCTGACCAAGCAATTACTCCGCCACCTTTTTTCACCCAACGCTTTAAGGCTTTAGCTTCTGCTTTGTTAAAAACTCGCTGATTTGAGCCTAAAATTAAAACATCAATCGACTTTAAAAATTCGGCATTAATTACAATTTCTTGATCGTAAACTTCGTTTACCGTAAACCCAACAGCATCTAATGCTTTTTTAAAACCACTCATTCCTAAAGCTCCTTCATCATTCAAACGCATTTGGTGAAATGGTTTTTTACTTCCCGATGGTAGCGTGCCATCCGCAGCAACATCTCCATATACATAAACAATGTTTTGTGCATCTACAGCAAGAAAACAAATTAAACTTATAGTTAATAATATTATTTTACGTTTCATATATTTATTTTTAGTGATACCTTATTAATAGTTTATTTTATTCGCATTAAAAAAGAGTTATTAAGATAACGCAATTCTACAGCTAAAGTACTAATAAGTAACCTTCGACTTATTCTTTAACTTTTTTTCCATAATAGGGTATAAATCATAGGTTGGATACATCTCTGATTTAAAAGCTTTCCATGCTGTTCTTTCAATAGCAAGGTTTACTGCTGATAATTTTGAAGCAGGCAGTTCCAAAACAACCATTTGACCAATTCCCATAACTACAAACCAATTAACTACAGAAACGCCTTCTGGCGGAAAATTTTCATAAAACCCTTGATCGGTTCTTATCTTTTCTATCTCATTTAAATTCATACTTTGATCATGTTTAAGAAAAACTGTTAACAACAATTTGTCTTCACCTTTTTCAGAACCGGTTTTTACATCAGTCGATTGCGAATAACCAATGAATTGTATTAAGAATAGCGCGAGTAATAGTGAGTATTTCATGTTTCGTGAATTTTAAATTAATTATATTTTTATTAAGTTAATACTTCTTGTTATGTTAGCAGATAAAAAGTATCTCGGAACTTCGACAATGGAATATTATTCCCTTTTCCCCCTATTAATTAAGGATATTTTTAAAAGAATTTTATCTAAAAATGATTCATTTAAATACCCATAAGTTTCAGAATTTTTTTTGGTAAATCGGTATTATCGAAATATTCTGAGAACTCTTCTTGACCTTTACCTATAACTCTAACAGGAACCGGTGTACCAGAATGATCACCAGAACCCCATCTTATTCCTGCCTTTTTATTCAAAATGTAGGCTGCTGTTTCTGCAATGGATTTTGTCTTAGTTTTACTTAAATAATCGGCATCTGCGTTTACTTCCTTATGTCCTTTAAACTGTTTGTTGTAGGCAGATTTTAATAAGGTCAATTCTTTATCATCTAAAGACAAACCGATATCCTTGTTTCCTAAGCCAAAATCTGCCTGTACTAACTCTAAAATAGTATTGAAAGAGACTTTTGGATCTGTATTTTTAAGTTCTGTCATTTTTCTTTTAAACTCTTGAACTGAAATTATTTGGTATTTCAACAATTCAGGATTTGTGACATAATTTATCCCAGTAGATAAGGCCCCTGTTTCATGGTCTGCAGTAACTATTATTAATGTTTCATCTGGTCGTTTTTTGTAAAACTCAAAAGCTTCTTTAATAGCATCATTAAAAGCAAGTACTTCATGCACCATAGATACACCATCGTTTCCATGACACGCCCAATCAATTTTACCGCCTTCTACCATCATAAAAAAACCTTTATCATTATCAATCACTTCAATCCCTTTTTTTGTAAAATCGGCAAGAGAAAGCGCGTCTTCTTTTTTATCAATAGCCCAGTAAAATTCTCCTGTAGGATACTTTTCAGGGTTTATGGCAATTATTTTTTCATCGCCATTTTTCAGTTTATTAAATTCCTCATGAGAGTCTGCTATGGTATAGCCCTTTTTAATAGCATTTTCAAATGAATCTGGTTGATCTCCTTTTTTTCCTTTAGGATGATGGAAGCCTCCTCCTCCAAAATAATCAATATTATAATTGGGTAGCTCCATGCTAATTTCGTAATACATATTACGAGAATCTTGATGTGCATAAAAGGAAGCAGGAGTAGCGTGATCTATCATTACACTAGACAATATACCTACTTTAAAACCTGCTTTTTTTACTTTTTGAGATATGTTTTCATACGCTATTTTTTTGTCAGGCGATTTTCCTATAATACCATTAGCCGTTTTAAATCCTGTTGACATTGCTGTTGCTGCTGAACAAGAGGTAGTAACATAAGAACTAGCTGAATAATTCGTCATATTCGAATTAACCGGAAAACTACTCATTAATAGTTTTTCAGTTTTAATCTCGTTGGGTTTTGCATTTAAATACATTTCGGTTGTATAAACTTGACTTACTCCCATACCATCTCCAATAAACAGAAATACATATTTTGCATTTTGTTTCGTTTGTCCATATCCAATAGCACAAAACAAGGCCATTGAAATTATCATCATATTTTTAATCATGTCTTATTTATTTTAAATTTATTTTTTTCTTAAACAAATGGTTTTCTAGTTAGGTAGTGTTTATTGTTTGTTGAGTTTTTTTGACTAAATATTTTAAAGTAAAGATATCATTAATTGAAATTTTTTGATAAAACTAAATAGTCATATTATAAAAAATTTAATGCATTGGTTTCTGCAAATAAGTGCTAAAAAGTTTGTGAAAAACCTATTTATTAGATGTCCAGTAAATACCACCAAAAATGTGATTCAAAAAGTTTCTGTCTTTAAACGATTCTGGTTTATGACCTAAAGCCGTGTAAAAGGATCTTCCACCTTCATATTCTTGATACCATGAAATGGGATGTTCCGATCCCATACCTTTTAACGGAATGTCATCATAACCCGCAGTAAAATCATAAGAAGCTTCATCAACAGTCATTAGAATATTTAGTTTATCTAAATTCATGTTTTCAAAATTATACCACTCATCACTACGAAGCCATTTTTTTGGCAGATGCCATGTTGCCGGAAAATCACTATTCTCAACGTTTACAATTGCTGCTTGTAATTTTGGATGATTCACAAATTTTGCCCCTACAAGACCATCAAACCAAGCATTATCGTTTTCGCCATCTGCAGTTCCGTGTATGCCAACAAAGCCTCCGCCTCGTTTCATAAATATTTTTAAAGCATCCATATGTTTTGACGTCAAAAAATTGGCATTGGCGTTCATAAATATGACAACATCATATTCTGGTAATTTAGTTATAAGATCATCTGGTCTTTGCGTCCAATCAAACTTAAACTGATTTTCTGCTGCCATTTCCTTAAATGCTTCAACAGCAACAGGAATGGTATTGTAATGCCAAGTATCATGTTGGGTAAACAATAAAACACGAAACTGGTCTTGCGCATTGGTTTTAATCATTGTAAAGAAAAATATAGTTAATAAAAGATACTTCATTGTAAAAGGTTTCATAATCAAACGTTTATTTTAATAATTCATAATAAATATATTCCCAAGCTAAACCAACACTATACATTGGTGGAAAACTATACTCTTCTACTTCAGATAAAATGTATTGAACTCCAGCTATTTCTTGATAGTTGAAAATATCCTTGAAATCTATTTTACCACTTTCGCCTAATTCTTTATAGTCTTTTACATGCCAACTAATAAATCGTTTAGGATAGGTTTTAAAATAATGAACAGGATTTACACCGCCCACTTGCATCCAATATACATCAGATTGAAAATAGACATATTCTGGGTTGGTGTTTTGAAGAAAATAATCATAAATGGTTACACCTTCTACCTTTAGAAATTCATCAGCATGATTATGATACACAAATTTAAGTCCGTTCTCTTTACATAGTTTTCCAACTTTATCATAATAATTACAATACTCTTGAAGTTCTTTAATCGTCTTGATGCCTTTTAATTTACTATTTGAAGTAGATAGATATGCTACACCCGCTTTTTTATGGTCTTGTATCGTTTTATTCCACCATGCATATATTGCGGCATCATCATTTTTATCTTCAGGATCGAAAAAAGTCATAGAACCCAAAAATTTCATACCTGCTTTTTCAACCATAGTCTTAAACTGCGTTGGACTTTGACCGTAAAAACTACCGTTTTTATATACAAAGGTCTCCACATAGCTATACCCCATTCTGCCTAACTGAATTAAGGTTTGTTCCGGGTTTTTAAGCATTTCTTTGTGAACAGAAACGAGCTGAATACCAATATTTTTGTCTTTAGGATTGTTTTTAATATATCTGGTTTTCCATAAACTCTTTTCATTAGTATCAAACCCTTCTAATATAACATCCGTATAATTTTGAAAGTTAAAATCAACCTTCATTGTTTTATTTCCATTAAGGTCTTTGTCTTGCATCGTCCATTTTTTTTCTGAAGCAAAACTTCCTTTTCCTGTGAAAAATGCGCCTTGTGCATTATGACCTGCAGCAAAAATAGTATCAGTAACACTATCATAACCAATAATTTCTTGAAGTATCGAATTGTATTGGTTGGCGCTGTCTTTTTGTAAAACTTTAACTGTGAGCGAATGATTATTGAAATTACTCAAACTACTCATTTTTATCTCAGGAAATTTTGCAACACTATCAGTGCTCGGATTCATAGCACTTACCCACTGACCAGAATATTGTCTTAGTCTCTCTTTTTGAGAAGTAATACTGTAGTTTTCTTGAGCAAAACCGATAAATGTCATTAGAAAAATAACTAAAAATATAACCTTTTTCATCTTTACTTATTTATTATTAAGGTGAATAAATAATGGCTTCTCCATTTCTTTTTTATAAGCCTCTAATACAAATGGATTTTTTTCGATACGTGCATCTTTCCAATCATGCCATGGAAAACCATTTCTGTTAGACCAATACTCCCAATCCCAATTGATGTAGCAAAATGCTTTTATTCCTGGGGTATCATGTAACATTCTAAAAAAAGGTTTGAACCATTTTCCCCAAGAAGTTTCACCATCTAAAACACCTACAAATCGTGGAGTACACTCGCCAATCATAACGGGTCTTTTATGAATATGCGCTGCATCAAAAAAGTTTTGTAAACCAATATGATCAAATTCTTCAGGACTAAAAATATCGATACCCCACCAATCTACATATTCATCACCAGGATAGTATTCCATCAACTTATCAAGACTTATAAAGTCTGCAGAGCCCCCACCTGAGCACCAAACCGTAGCCGATTTTATATTCTTTTCTTTAAATGCCTTTGAAATAGTGATGAACACTTTTTTAAAACTTTCAGGTGAATAGCCGTTCCAATCGCCTTCAAACTCATAACCAATTCTAGTAAAAGAGGGTCTGTCTAAATCTAAAAGCACTTTATAAAATGCTTGTAATTGTTTGTTATATTTTCCATCAGCGACTTCTTTATCCAAACCTGCTCCAGTATCCTTACCGCCAGTAAACCCTAAACCAATTTGAGGCATTATCCCTTTGGGCAAACTATCTAAAACCTGTTTTAAACTTTTTCCCCAACGCTCAATCCTTTTTACCGGTGAAGTTATATTAACATACGTCATATAAATTGCAGGCATTTTATCTTGTCCTACAGCATTTACATAATCGTGAAACCCATTTTTATCTTGACCAGCACCGTGATAAATTCCTTTTTCTGGTTCGTATTTAGCATTGTAATTAAAACGAGGTTTTACCTCTTGGCTAAATCCATTTTGCAAAAACAACAATAGAATAATTAAACTTAACTTACCTAAAAATAATGAACCTATTAATTTTATCATTTTTTAAAATTTTTTGTAAATAGCATTTAAAAATCAACATAAATATTAGCAATATTTGCCTTTTTTACGCACTAGTTTACAGATTACTATTAATTTATATTCTTGTTTTTAAACCAATGATAAACAGCTTTGTTTTTGCTTTTAATACCTGATGAAGTTGTGTACATTCCGTAAATAGTTCCTACAAATCCACCGGCTTGTTTGGTGCTTAAAAAACGAGCATCTACATTTTTATTTAAAACTTGCCAATCTGTATTATTTATTGAGTAGTAGAAATTGTAATATATTCCTTTTGCTTGAATCTTAAAAGATATTTTATCGCTCTCTTTTATTGATGTAAAGGCGATTTCTTCTGTTCCGTTTTCTGTTGATTTTAATAACTGAACAACAGGCATATTATCTTTTAAGCTTTTACATAAGTAATAATAATGCGTTTCATTTTGAAAAGCAATTAAGCCTGCTTTTTCATTCTCTGAAACTGGTTTAAAAGATAGGTTTGTAGTTACCTGACCTAATAGATGTTTTTGTCTATACCCAATAAAACTTGGGTTTGATGTCCCTGAAGTAGTTTCTGGACGAGTTTTTATTGTTAATTCTCCGTTTAAAAGTGAATACCATTTTTCTTTAGGAGTTCTTAAAAAAAGCCAATCAAACGCTAAAGTATCTGTATTAAATTCATCGATAAAATCGGCGTTAACAGACTGTACATTAGCAAGAGGTTTCTTTAATGTTATTTGATAGCGATCTTTTACAACATCTCCTTCCAAATCAAAAACTGGCCAATCATTTTTCCATTTTACAGGTGCCATAAAAGTTTCTCTACCAGTGTTAAAATAATTTTTATTATAAGGTCTACATCCTAAAAAAACGCCCCACCAATTACCATTGATATCTTTAATAATATCTGCGTGACCTGTTGACGTTATTGGATTTTGTCTATTAACGTCTAAATTTCGTTGCGTTAAAATCGGGTTATTTTTATAACTTTTATAAGGACCTAAAATATTTTCACTTCTAAACACAACTTCAGAATGCTCTTCTGCGGTACCACCTTCTGCAGCCATTACATAGTAAAACCCGTTTCTATTATAAATATGCGGACCTTCAATCCAAATAGGTTTGTCTTCTGGTTTTGCTCCTTTATTTATAATTATTTTAGCTTCACCAACTGTTTTTAGATTCTTAACATCTAATTCTATAATTTTAATAGTTCTGTGCCCATCATATTCTGGTGAATTATTAGGAGGATTACTATTAAAAACAACATACGTTTTATCATCTTTATCAAAAAAAATTGATGGATCTATACCTTCTACTTTTGGTAACCAAGTTGGGTTAGACCAAGGTCCGGCAGGATCTGAAGCGGAAATAATAAAATTATTTTTACCACCAACAATCGTGTTAATAATATAAAACACTCCATTATGATAAGAAATTGCAGGAGCAAAAACGCCTTGAGAAACTTCTAAACCTTCTAAATCTAATTGTTCTGCTCTGTTTAAAGCGTTTCCTATTTGTTTCCAGTTTACTAAATCATCACTTTTAAAAACAGGTATTCCTGGAAAATAAGCAAATGTTGAATTTATAAGGTAATAACTATCATCTACTTTACAAATACTTGGATCTGGATAAAAACCCTGTAAAATTGGGTTTGAAAATGTATTTAGCTGTTTTTTAACTGCTTTAATTTGTTCTTTTTTATTTGTACAGCCAATTACGGCAATTACAAATAACATTGCTATTGCACATTTTTTCATACGATATATTTTTACTCTTTTAAACCATCTAACACACCAAAATAGGCCGGCTTTGGTTGTAAATTATCATCATATATACACGGCCAATCTTTCAAATTAAAGAAGCCTTTAATCCAAGAATCTCTATCTGTAAAATCCCAAAACGTAATTCCAAATTGTTGCTCTCTAGGTACTATCTCTTTATACATTTTAATCAAATTTTTATACTTCTCGGCTTGCGCTTGTTTCATTTCATCGGTTAAAACGCTATAATTCTGAATACCACCTAACCGTTCATCATTATGAGTATTAAAAATAATATCAACTTCAGATAGATGAATTTGCAAACCTGTTTCCGCAGCTTTTTTTAATGCAAACGCTATAATTTCGTCAGGAATATCCATTCTTATGTGCATTTGAAAACCAATACCAGAAATTGGAACTCCTTTAGCTTTAAATTCGTTAACCATTTTTAATACAGCGTTTAACTTTACTGTATCTCTTTCAATATTAAAATCGTTATAAAATAATATAGCATCCGGGTCTGCTTCATGTGCATATTGAAATGCTTTTGCTATATAACTTTTGCCTAGTTTTTTAAACCAAAATGATTCTCTATAATTCGCTCCACTAGATTCAAAAGCTTCATTAACTACATCCCAAGCTGCTACTTTTCCTTTATATCTTCCTACGTAGGTTTTTATATACTGTTGCATAAAATCACCTAACCAAATACTATCTTTTTCACCTTTCTCCTCTACCCATTTTGGTGTAGAACTATGCCAAATTAAATTATGTCCAAATAACCTTTGATTGTGTTTTGTAGCGTACTGTAAAATGGTATCGGCAGTTTTCCAGTTATACTGATTTTCAACCGGCAAAATGGACTGCATTTTCATATCACTAGTGGCAGTAATACTATTAAAATTCTCAATTTGTAATTTTTGAAGCTTCGCATCATTTAATAACCTATTGATATTTATTGCCGTACCAATTGGAAAAGTTGCCTCATTTTTTAACCCTAATGCTTCCTTCTTTTCTTTTGAATTATTACACGCAATAACACTTGTAAAAATCACCAATATATAAGCTAGTTTTATAAGATTTTTTGTTTTCATCGTATGATATATAAAAAATTAACTGGTTATTATTCTAAAAAAAAAATCAGTTAAACTTCGCAGAAAAGTTTAACTGATTCTAAATTCAAATTACACTTAACAAATAACTTATTTATTGTAATCCTTCTAAAAAACCGAAATAAGCAGCTTTTTTATTATAATTTGAATCAAACAATAAAGGCCAATCTGCATTTCCCCAAAAATCTATCAGCCAAGATTCATTATCTCTTACTCCCCAAATTGTTAGGGCGAATTTATTTGCTAAAGGAATAGAATTGTATATTTGAACTACTTCTTTATATTTTGCTCTTTGTTCTTGAGCTCTATCATCTGTTAAAGTAGTTATATCCTTGTTTGGATTTGCTCTAATATCTAACTCAGCAAAGTGTAATTTTAAACCTCTAGATACAGTACCATCTGCCACTGCTTCAATATTAGATTTTGAAGGACCTTCATAAGAAATATGCATTTGAGCTCCAACACCATCAATTAAATCACCTAGCTCATCGACCATTTTAAACATTGCTGCTCTTTTTGTTGTACTAGAAGCCATGTTATAATCGTTATAAAAAAGCAATACATCTGGATCTGCGTCTCTTGCAAATTGAAAACATTTTTTAATATAGTCATCACCCATTTTTTGTCTAAAAACAGAATTTCTAAGTGGATGACCTGATCCATCTTCAAAAGCTTCATTTACCACATCCCAAGAACGAACTTTACCTTTGAATCTTGTTAAAGTGGTTGTAATATAATCTTTCACCATTGCTTCAAATTCAGCATTGGTTCCTGCAAAATTTTCAACCCAAGAAGGTGTTGCATTGTGCCAAATTAATGCATGTCCGTGAACATTCATACCATTTGCTTGCGCAAAATCTACCATAGCATCTGCTGCACTAAAATCGTAGTTTCCTTGCGATGGATACATCACATTCATTTTCATCTCATATTCTGAAGTTATATTATTAAACTCCTTTTTTAAGATTTCTGTATGTTTCCCTCCTGCTTTTACCCAAGATGCTCTAGTGATTGTACCAACTGAAAAAGTAGTTGCTGCGTCTTTTAAACTTATATTACTTGTTGAGCCACATAATCCATCTGGACAAACTCCATTTTCATCAACCCTAATTGTTTGAGTTGCTATTGTTGTAAGTCCATCATAAATAACATAGTATTTCACAATATATTCTCCTGCATCATTATATCTCACCCCAGCAATACCTGCGTTATCACTTACAATTCCACCTCCTAAACCATAGTCCCAAAAACTTTGATATTCAACGGAACTTTCTGTAGTACTTTGTAAAACTGCTACATAAGGATCTGCTGTTGAAACTGTATAACTAAAAGAAGCTTTAACTGAAATTGGTGTTTCACCTTCAGCCCCCATGATACTCTCATCCTCTTCTGAACAAGAGAATAAGAATAGCGTTGAGATTAATAATATTATTAATTTATTTATTTTCATAAAATCTATATTTCGTTAATTAAGGTTTTACTATTATTTTTTTTCTACTTTTAAATCATCAATAATGAATGTACCTGCTGATGCACCCATATCTAAAGATATATTTGTATTTGCTTCATTCGCTACAAAAGTCCAAGTATATTTTGCCCAATCTGCAGTAATTGTATAGTCAGGTCCATATTTTGCCGTTGCATCTGGTTTTGTTGAATAACGAATTACAGCAGGGTCTCCTTTTGCCCATAAAGTAACTTCATATTCTGCATCTATTTCTGTTTCTATGGCATCACTTACAAATTGTACACTCCAAGGATCTCCAGCTGCAGAGTTTGATACTTTAACGGCTCTAGCACCTGATAAAACATCACTTGTTTCTTCAACAATAAAATCTCCTCCATTGTATTTTCCCCAATTTGTAAAATCATTACCAGAACCATCTTCAAAACCACCGTTTAAAATTAAACTAGTATCAGAAGGAAGTGCTGGTGCTGTGTCTCCTTTTACAACTTCAATAACATCTATTACAAATGTACCTGCAGATTTACCCATATCTAAAGAGATATTAGTAGCTGCTTCATTTGCAGTAATTGTCCAAGTGTATTGTTGCCATTCTGATGTTAATGTATAATCTGGCCCATATTGAGCAGATGCATCTGGTTTTGTTGAAAAACGAACTACTTCTCCATTTCCTTTACCCCAAAACGAAACAGTATATTGTTCTCCTACTACTGTTTCAATAGCGTCACTTACAAATTGAACACTCCAAGGATCTGCATCTGCAGAATTTGATATTGTAGCTGCTCTACCTCCTATAAGTGCATCTGTTGTAGCAAAAATATTATCGCCTCCATTATATGCGCTCCAGTTTGTAAAGTCATCACCATCACCTTCAGCTAAATAACCGTTTAATAGTAAATTTTCTGGATTTGTTACGATTACTTCCGCTACTGGTACAATTACATCAATAGTTTGAGACGTTTGTAAAGCATCTCCTACACTAACCATGGTAAGTGTTACAAATTTGCTTCCAGACTCTTTGTATTTATATTCTACAGCACCTGCTTTATCAGCTACTTTATTTCCAGCAACTTCAAACTCCCAATAACTATAAAAATCCTCTTTATTTGGCGTTGTATTTTCAAAAGAATAAACACCTGGATTTTCAGCAGATTCTGTTACTGTAAATGTTGGTTGCGTTAATGCAGCAACATCATCATCGTTATTTGTACATGAACAAAAAGCCATGAACAAACATAATAAACCTAATATTTTATATTTTTTCATAATTGTATTTTTATTATAATTATTTTAATCCTGTAAAATAAAATTGCAAGTTGCTATAAATGCTTTCTTCCTTACAACCAAATACTCTACAATCTACTTTATAAACAACTAACTTTAAATAGTTTAATAACAGTGTGCCTTGTTACACACCATTATTAAAACTAAACTTAATTTACATGAACTCAAGTATTAAAAACCTGGGTTTTGATCTTCTGAATTAATATTAATATTTGAACTAATTTCAGCATCTGGTATTGGCCATAATTCATTTTTACCTACTTGAAAATTAGTACCTGCTAATTCAGTAGCTGCAATACCCCATCTAAGCATATCATCAAATCTTACTTGTTCTCCTGCAAGCTCTACTTTACGTTCATGAACAATAGCGTTAAATACAGCATCTTTAGATAAACTTACATCTAAATCAGCTAATCCTGCTCTTGTTCTTACTTTATTTATATAACCAATTGCTGATGCTTGAGAACCAACTTCATTTTCACATTCTGCCATCATTAATAACACATCTGAATAACGAAGTACTTTCACGTTAATTCCAGATTCTCCATTTTCTGAAGGTTGTTTGTAATAATTTTGGTATTTTTTCCAAGCTGCGGGTCTAATATTACCTCCGTTTTCAGCAAAATCCGATTCAACAAACGTATTATCTCCATTGTTATAGGTGTCTCCTGCTACGTAAAAACTACCAGCAAATCTTTTATCTCCTGCTTCAAACTCAGCCACTAAATCGTCTGATGGATACACATTAAACCAATCTAAAACTCCATAATCTTGCCCTCTCTTAGTTGCATTAATTGGACCTGTACCATTAACTGGAGACCACCAGAATTGTTCAGTTCCTAAAGCGATATCGTATTCAACTTCAAAAATTGATTCTACACCATGCTCTGTTTCTTCCATAAAATTATCATAGTAATTTGTTTCAAGAGCGTAACCAGATAATTTATTAAACTCTGCTAAAGCTAAACCATAAGATTCTTGGTATAAATACACTTTTCCTAACAAAGCTTGCGCTGCTCCTTTTGTTGCTCTACCCGTAGTTTCTGCACTTTTATCATATAGATTAGTAGCCGCATATTTTAAATCGTCTATAATTAATTCAAGCACTGCAGCTTTTGTGCTTCTTGGTTGGCCTTCTACATTGTCGGTTCCATCTCCTAAATAAATAGGAACTCCTCCAAAACGATTTACTAAAAGCGAGTAATAATATGCTCTTAAAAAACGTGCTTCACCAATAAATTTTGCTTTTTTAGCTGCGGTTAATGTACCCTCTGGCAATGCATTAATTTTTTCAGAATTAGAAATTACAAAATTTGCTTTGTTAATTCCTCTAAAACATCCATCCCAATAATCTTTAATAGAAGGAAGACTTGAATCAAAAGAAAAATCTGCAAAGGTTACTTTATCTCCTTCTTGTTGTCCGTTGCCAGAATTTTCGTGAGACATGTTGTCCATCATGTAAAATACTAATCTACCATACAATCCGAATGGTTGTAAATTTGCATACGCTGCATTTACTGATGATTCTACTTGATTTTCAGTAGAGAAAAAAGTATCTGGCGATAATGTACTTGGGTTTGATAGTTCTAAATCATCTTCAGAACAAGAGTTTATTGTAAAAACTCCTAAAAACGCTATAATTATTAATATATATTTTTTCATAATTGTTTAATTTTTAAAATGAAACTTGAACTCCTAACAAAATAGATTTAGGTTGTGGATAATTACCTCTATCAATTCCATATTCACCACCTCCAATTTCTGGATCTAAACCAGAATAATCACTTATAGTTAGTAAGTTGGTACCACTAACATACACACGTAATTTTGAAAAATATTTTTCAAACATTTCACTTGGCAACGTATACCCTAAAGAAACATTTTTTAACCTGGTGTATGATCCATCTTCTACAAAACGATCTGAAATTCCGTTATTTTGAGGTGCTCCTAAAATTCTAGGCTCTGTACCTGTTGGGTTTGCTGCAGACCATTTATTATTGTAATAAGATTGACTTACATTAAATAATCTATTTGATCCACCTACTAAATCGAATGTATTTGTATTAAAAATTTCGTTTCCTGCAACACCTGTAATGAATAGACTCATATCAAAGTTTTTATATTTAGCGTCTAAATTTAAACCATATGTTACATCTGGAAATGGATTACCAATAATAGTTCTATCATCAGAATTAATAGTTCCATCACCATTTAAATCTTTAAAACGAATATCACCTGGCTTCACAATAACTTGATTTGGGTTTGCGGTAAACACTGCATTTACCTCATCTTGATTTTGGTAAATTCCATCAGATTCTAAACCATAAAAATGAAATAATGGTTCTCCTACAATTGTACGTGTAACATCTGCTCCACCTAATTTGTACTGAGACCCTGTAATTTCATCTCTAGCTCCTAAACTTAATACTTCGTTTTTTGAAGTTCCTAAATTTAAGTTTGCAGACCAAGTAAAGTCTCCATCATAATCATTAAATCCTAATACTAATTCAAAACCTTTAGTTTCTACAGAACCAGCATTTACAGGTAAAACACCCGCATTAATACCACTTGATAATACAGTAGGTATATTAATTAATAAATTATCACTAGTATTTTGATAGTACTCTAAAGAGGCTGTAAATTTTTCATTAAATAAACCTGCGTCTAAACCAATATTTATAATTTCTTTGCTTTCCCATTGTAAATCTTGATTTGAACCTCCGTCGGCTGTTACACCAATTGCGTTTTCACCACCTATAGGATATTCAAAATTCTGAACTAGAGAAGGTGCATATGCATAATTATTAATAGCATCACTACCTACAGTACCGTAACTTCCTCTTAATTTTAAGTTACTGAAGTGAGAATCTTGCATAAAAGATTCTTTTGCAATATTCCAACCAGCAGATGCTGAGTAAAAGTTAGCCCAACGTTTGTTTGATCCAAATCTTGCTGAAGCATCACGTCTATAAGATGCAGATGCAATGTATTTACCATCATAATTGTAATTGATACGCCCTAAGTATCCAATTTTATTTAATTCTGAAGAACCTGAACTAACACTTGAGTCTTCATTAGAAATTTGATTTACTTCATCTGTAACAGCATTTCTACTACTAGCATTTAGATTTTTATTCTGACCTTGATATTTTTCAACCAATAGTAATGCTTCAATATTATGTTTATCAGCAATAGTTGTATTGTAGGTTAAACTATTATCAAATATAATTGTTTGACCACTACCTGTATTACGTGTAATTGCTGCGTAGTTTTGAGCGTGTGTTGTACTTCCTTCTACACTATCATCACTGTATGAAGGTTTAAAACTACTATTATCGTATGTGTAATAATCTAAACCTACTTGAGATTTAAATTTTAATCCATCCATAATTTCTACTTCTGCATACACATTACCTATAATTCCTAATGATTTATTTATTGCATTACCAATTGTTTGAGCTCGTATTGGGTTTACAGCATCTTGTCCATCTGCTGATGAAGAAGGCCCTTGAAAACCACCTAAGTTACTTGCATTATATACAGATAAATAAGGAGCCGATTTAATGGCGTGCTCTATAAGTGATCTACCTTCTTCATCTCTTTCAGGGTTTTGTTTTCCGAAAGAAATAGACATAGATTCTCCTACTTTAACTTTCCCAAATTTAGCACTACTATTTGCTCTAAAAGAATATCTTTCATAACCTGAATCAATTATAGTTCCTTCTTGTTTTAAATATTCACCAGAAAAAAGATGTGTTGAATTTTCTGTACCTCCAGAATAACTTAAATTATAATCTTGAATTATACCTACTCTAAAGATTTCATCTTGCCAATTTGTATTGGTTTTGTAAGTAGATAAAGGTCTATTAGGAAACACACCTAATTCACCTGCATATTTTAAATAATCTATGGTTTCTAATACATCATATCTTTGTGTTACTGTTTGAAAACCGGTATATGTATTAAAACTTAATTTTCCTTTTCCATTTTTACCTTGTTTTGTAGTAACAACCACTACACCATTAGATCCTTGTGCTCCATAGACCGCTGTAGTAGAAGCATCTTTTAATACAGAAACTGACTCTATATCATTAGGACTAATACCAGACAAGTTTCCTACAATAACACCATCAATTACATATAATGGACTATTATTACCCACTGAACCTAACCCTCTAATTAATACAGATGGTGAAGATCCTGGAGAACCACTATTAGTAATTGTAAGACCAGCTGCTCTACCTTGTAAAGCAGATTCTGCATTTGTTACTGGTAATGTAGAAATATCTTCAGACTTCACCGTAGCTATTGCACCTGTTACTGTTGTTCTACTTTGTTTTCCATAACCTACAATAACGATTTCGTCAAGACTTTCTGATGATTCCATTAGAACAACATCAATTTTTGTACTTGTACCTACAAGAACTGTTTTACCTGTCATACCAATGTAAGAAAAGACTAACTCATCTGTAGGCAAAATATTGTCAATCTTAAATAGACCGTCAAAATCTGTTTGTACACCTTTTTGTGTACCCTTTATAACTACACTAACTCCTGGTAATAATTCTCCTGTATTATCTTTCACAGAACCGCTAACGGTCTTGGATTGCGAAAACATACTCTGAGAACATATCATAACCAATGCTATGATTGCGATTTTCATTTTTATCATTTTGAGTAATTTTAATTAATTGAATTTGTTTGTTTTTACTTATTTATTGAATTTGAACTTTTGTAATTAAAACGTTATCTTCTGGTGTAACCGACTTATCTGGTTGTTTACCACCAATACTTATATTTATTATACCAGATTCTATTACTTTTTTTCCTTCTTCAGATACTCTTGCATATTTTGTAGACGGAATTTTAAATGTTACTGTTTTAGTTTCGTTCGGTTTTACAAGTACTTTCTTAAAATCTACCAAACTTCTTATTGGATTGTTTTTAATGGTATCATTCTCATGCGTAACATAACATTGTACAACTTCTTTTCCTGAATATTTGCTGTTATTTTTTACATCAACAGAAATAACGATATCCTCATTCTTTGCAATCTTATTTGATATTTTTAAATTTGAATACTCGAATTTAGCATAACTTAAACCATGACCAAAAGGAAATAGTGGTTCTCCTTTAAAGTATTTATAAGTTCTGTTTTCCATGTCGTAATTTTTAAAATCGGGAAGGTCTTTTACAGACTTATAAAAAGTGACTGGTAATTTTCCTGACGGATTATAATCACCAAAAAGAATATCTGCAATTGCATTACCTCCAAATTCACCAGGATACCATGCTTCTAGAATTGCAGGAATATTTTCTGCAGTCCAATTAATAGCCAAAGCACTTCCGTTCATTAAAACAACTACTGTTGGTTTACCCAACATCTGAATCTTTTTAACCAATTCTAATTGTGTTTTTGGTAATGTAATTTTAGATCTATCTCCTTTATCAAAACCCTCTATAACTACAGGCATTTCTTCTCCCTCTACTTCTGGCGATAATCCTAAACAAAGAATTACAACTTCAGATTTTTTTGCAGCTTCTATTGCTGGCGATAATAAGTCTTCATTTAATTTTGCCCAAACTAAATGTGCTTGAGGGTCTGAAAGTGTATTGCTATATTCTATTCTTATTTTAAAAGCTTCTTTCGCTTTTAATTTTGCATCAAAATATTCTAATTTTGGCTCATAATCTGCACTGTATTCAAACTTTAAAGAATCATTGATATAAAGCTTTGCATAGCTACTTGCTTTTAAACCAATTCTATATTCTCCAGCTTCTTCTGGCACAATTTCTCCTGACCATCTTACTGAAAAATCATCAGATTTTAAATCTTTTATAGGTCTAACAGGTGTCCAAATAAAGTTTACAGTTGCATCACTTTTTATAAATACAGGTTCTCCTTCTAAATTACTGTTGTTGTAATATTCCGCTTTAAGACCTGCACCTTTTTCATTTTTTAAAACCTCTTTAGGAATTTCTTTTAAGGTTGGCCATTCTTTTGCAATGTATGAACCTAAAGCATAATTAATAGTTGTGTTTGGCAATTTCTCTTGCAATCCTTTTAACGGTGTAATAAAGTTATTTGGTGTTCCATGATAATTACCTAACAACGCTTGTTTAGAATCTGCATTCGGACCAATTACCGCTATCGATTTAATACTCTTACTTAAAGGCAAAATATTATTATCATTTTTTAACAACACCATAGATTCTTTGGCAATTTGTTCAGACAATTTGTAATGTTTCTCACTTGCAACAACATCGTATGGTATTTTAGACCATTCAACATCCTTCTGATCATCAAACATACCTAACTTAAAACGAGCTGTAAACAATCTGATTAAAGCAACATCTAGTTGTTTTTCATCTATTAATTCTTTTAAAACTGCCTCATTTAAATTAGGGTCATAAACACTACCACAATTTAAATCTGTACCACTCATTACAGCTAAAGCACCAGCTTCTTCAGGTGTTTCTACAACTGCATGTTTATCTTCTTCCCAAAAATCATTTATTGCCCAACAGTCGGAAACTACATAACCACTAAAACCCCAATCTTCTCTTAATATTTTTTGAAGTAACATTTCACTTCCACAACAAGGTTTACCATTATATCTATTATATGCACACATTACAGAATGGACTTTAGCCTCTTTAACAGCAGCTTCAAAAGCAGGTAAATAGGTTTCGTATAAATCTTTTTTAGTTGTTACATAATTATCTTGATGTCTCGATTTTTCTGGACCACTATGAACAGCAAAATGTTTTGCAGTAGCAACAACTTTTAAATACTTTTCGTTATCACCTTGTAAACCTTTTATATAGTTTACTCCTATTCTACTTGTTAAATAAGGATCTTCTCCATACGTTTCTTGTCCTCTTCCCCAACGTGGATCTCTAAAAATATTAATGTTCGGAGTCCAGAAAGTTAGACCTTGCCCCATTCTTCTTTGTCCTTTACTAATAAATTGATGATATTTTGCTCTAGCTTCATCAGAAACAACAGTTCCCATATTAAAAATTAAGTCTGGGTTCCAGGTTGCTCCCATTCCTATTGCTTGCGGAAAAACAGTTGCTTCACCAGCTCTTGCAACTCCATGCAAACATTCGTTCCACCAATTATATTCTGGCACACCTAATCTTTCTATTGCAGGTGCATCATATCTCATTTGAGATATTTTTTCTTTCAATGTCATTAAACTAATTAAATCTACTACTCTTTCTTCTGTTGATAAAGATTGATTTTGAAATTTAAATTCAGTCTCTTTTTTACTGCATGAGAAAACAAGAAATAACGAAATGAAGCAGATTTTAAATGCAACATTAGATTTTAGTTTATTGATATTTATTTTACTTTTATTCAAGGTTATTAATTAAAGATTAAAACTAGTAACAGTATTAAAACACCTACGATTAAGATTTCTATAATGATATTTCGTATTGGATATTTTTTCTGCATAATTAACTCATACTACTATCCAAATATAGAAAGTTGTTGCACTTTTGAGTAAAAAAAAGAATGCATTAGATGTTAATTTTGGCTCTTTTTAAGGTAAAATAGTACAAATACACTATCTCTATTAGCTTTTGGTAGCTAATTTTACATTCAAGAAATAAAAAGGGAAAGAGTTATTACTTTTCTTTGATAACAACCTCGGTTGGAAGTTTTCCAAAATGTGCTTTGAAACATTTTGTAAAATAAGATGCAGAAGAGAAACCTACTTTAAAACCAACTTCGCTTATAAATGCAGAACCCGTTTCTAATATTTGATATGCTCTTTCTAATCTAATTCTTCTTAACAGTTCGTTTGGAGTTTGTCCTGTTAGAGATTTTATTTTTCTGTATGATTGACTTTTACTTAGGTTTAATTCATTAGCCAATTCCTCTACACTTAAACTAGAATTGCTAATGTTTTCTCCTATATATGCCAAAACTTTATTAATAAACTCTTTGTCTATAGAGGTAGCATTCGTGTTCTCTTTTGCGCCACTAACTTCACTAAAGTATTTATCAAAAATTAATTTTCTACTGGTAATTAATTGATTTAGTCTTAAAGTAAGCAAACGCATATCAAATGGTTTGGTCATATAAGCATCAGAACCGTGTTCAATCCCTTCAATACGATCATCAATTCTTGCCTTTGCAGTAAGCATTAACAAAGGAATATGACTTGTTTTAATATCTGTTTTAATACGTCTACAAAACTCAAAACCATCCATTTCTGGCATAATAACATCTGTTAGAATAACATCTGGAAAAGATTTTTCAGCAATCTTTAAACCTTCCACACCATTAATAGCCGATAAAACCTTGTATGTTTTACTTAATTCCGTTTTTAAATAATTTCTTAACTCTGTATTATCTTCTACAACTAAAATAGTATATTTTTTAGAGGCTATTTTTTCGATTTCTTCATTTTCTTCTGTTCCTGAAATTTTATTTTCTGGAATAAAGTTTATTTCTTTTTTAGGAAGATCTGCCTCTAATTTAAAACTCTTAATTTCATCTGCAGAAAAATGTTCTTTCCCTTTTGGTAAAATTATTCTAAACGTAGTTCCTTCATTTATTTTACTTGTTACTTCAATCTTACCTTTGTGTAAATTAACAAAACTACTAACTACTTCCAGTCCAATACCTGTACCACCATAGTAAGTTTTATTAAGACTTTCTACTTGATAAAATCTTTCAAATATTTTATCTACCTGATCTTCCTCAAGCCCTTTTCCTGTATCAGATATTACAATTTCTACTACTTTTACTGCTTTGGTTGATGAAATTAGTGGTAAAATATAGTCTTCATCATTGTCTATTAAATTTACATTAATCACTCCATTATCTGGAGTTACTTTCATTGCATTTGACAAAATATTGAAGATAATTTTTTCGAGCATATTTTGATCTGCCCATGTTTTTATCAACGACATTTCTGTATCTAAAGTCAAAAATATATTTCTATTTGCAGCTTCTTCTTTAAAGAACAGCACAATATTCTTGGTAAAATCTACCAAATTTAATTCTGATGCTCTTACTTTTAATTTATCAAATTCTAACTTTCTTAAATCCATTAGCTCATTTATAAGCCTAAATAACCTATCAGAATTTCTATAAATAGTACTATGTTTAGATTTAACTTTTTCTGGTAAGTTTAAAGTTTCATCCCTCATCATATCCTTTAAAGGATTTAATATCAACGTTAAAGGAGTTCTAAATTCGTGAGAAATATTTGTAAAAAACTGTAACTTCTTTTTATTTAAATCCTCTTGTTGAAGTCTTTGAGTTCTCTCGTTTTTAATGAGTTCTTTTTCTTTTAACCTATTTTGTGTTATTTTATTTAAAAGGTAAACTCCTAACCCAAAAAGTAGCGCATAAATAATCAAAGCCAAGTTAGATTTCCACCAAGGTGGTAAGATTGTTATTTTTAATTCTAATGGTTTTTCGTTCCAAAGACCATCATTATTTGCTGCCTTTAATTTAAAAATGTAGTCTCCGTAATCTAAATTGGTATAAGTAGCACTTCTTTGATTGCCTACATAATTCCAAGATTTTTCTAAACCTTCTAAATAATAAGCATATTGATTTTTCTCTGGTCTTGTATAATTAATCCCTGTATAATTTATAGTAAATACAGACTGTTTATGATTAAACTCTATACTTGAAGTTTCTGTAATGGTTTTTGTAAGTGGCGAGTTTTCTTCATTAGGAACCACGTCTTTGTTAAATATTTTTAACCCAGTTAAATATAGAGAAGGTACGCTAGAATTTGTACTTAAGTCTTTTGGGTTAAAAAAATCTACTCCTTTATAATTTCCAAAATAAAGTTTTCCTTCTTCATCTTTTAATACTGCATTAAAATTAAAATCATCAGACAACAAACCATCATTCATGGTATAATTAACAACTTCATTTGTTTTTAAATCTAGTTTTGTAATTCCCGAATTTCCACTTACCCAAATATCCCCTTTATTATCTTCAATGATACTTGCAATATTTTCTTCATTTAGACCAGAAAACTTATTAAACCATTTAAATTCGTCTGTTTTTTTATCATACCTACACAATCCAGCACCTCTTGTACCAATCCAAAGATAATTATCTGTACTTTCATATAAAGATAATATATGTGTTGAACTTCTTTGATTATTGTTAGAATTAGCCATTGGCTTCACAAAAGATTTTACACTTAATACGCCTTGATTATTGTTTATCTTAAAAAGGCCAATAGTTGTTCCTAACCAAATAGCGCCATCACTATCTACCAATATTTTTCTAACATCACTTGTATTTATACCATATTTTGAAAATTCTTGTGAATTATGGTGTGTTAAAACATGTGTCTTTGGATTAAAACTACATACACCTGTGTAAAAAGTCCCTATCCAAATAATACCGTCTTTATCTTCTGCAAAACTTAAAATGGCATTAGATAATAATTTTCCATTTGAGTTTTCGATATTAATATTTGTAATATTTTTAAATCCATCTTTTAAGACGTAAATCCCATTATCCCAACTTCCTGCCCAAATATTCTTTTTACTATCAATAAAAATAGTTTGAATGTGATTACTTGTAAGTCCTGAATATGTTTTATCATTAGCTTTATTGATATGGTCTATTTTAGAGGTTTTGATGTCAAAAACATCAATACCACCACCATCCATCGTTATCCATAATTTATCATTGGCATCTTTTACTATACCAGTAACTGAACCGATTTGCAAAGAATTCGGGTTATTTTCTAAGCTTTCTATGTTATCGAATTTATCAAATAAATGATCACTAACAACAACACCACTATTGTAATATCCCATCCATATTCGCTGATTATTATCAACAAATAATGACCAAATTGAATTTGAACGAATACTATTTTTGTCTTTTTTATTATAGCGATAGTTTTTTATTAAAACTCCGTTAGAACCCATGTGAAAAAGACCATCATTTTCGGAACCAAACAAAAAGGTTTTATCGGCTAATTCCACTAAAGATAATATGCGTTTTTCAGTTATCGGAAATTGTGAGAAACTAACAATATTATTGTCTTTAAGTTGATACTTAAAAACACCTTTTGTGTAGCTTCCCGCCCATAAATTATTGTTAGTATCTACCAACAAAGTTTGAATAGGTATCTCAAAATTTAAAATAGTAGCACCCTCTATTTTTTTTGGTTTTAAAATTACAGCGTTTAGTGTATCTAGTATTCTTAACCCTAAACTTGTACCAAGAAATATTGTACCATTTTTATCCTTTTGTATACTATTTATAGCAGGTTTACTAGCATCTTTACAAGCTATTCTTTGTATTTTATTGGTTTTTAGATTAAGCTTAAATAAACCATTTAACCTTGTACCAATGTAAAGGTTACCTCTACATTCTAGAATACTCAAAACAGATATATTAGCATTCTCTAATAGACCAACAGATATTTTTTTAAACAGATCTAAATCTCTATCGTAAAGATTTAAACCATCTTCTGTACCAATCCAAAGATTATTATTTTTATCTAAATAGGAAGAAAACACCAGGTCACTACTTATAGATGTTGCATCTTCTTGCTTAAATTTATAAGAAGTATAATCAAGACCATCAAACTTATACAAACCAGCCCCATTGGTTCCTATCCAAATAAAACCGTAATTATCTTGAATAATGGTATAAATACCAACTTTAGAAATCCCCTCTTTTATCGTTTCAAAATTAAAATTTTGCGTTTTATTTTGTGCCTCAATAGGTGCACAAAACAATGTGCATAAAGACAAAATAAAAGTAAGACACCATTTAAGTTGCATAATTTGGGATTTTAATTAGGACTAAAATTACTGTTTTTTGTTAGAATAAAACGATCCATCTTAAAACCATCTTCTCTCATAGAAAAAGACAGCACGTATTCTCCTGATTTATCAAAGTTTAAATAAATTGTTTTTTTTTCACCACAATGATTATCGGGCATTCTTTGTGCAGAAGACCAAGTCCATTCATTTTTACCATCGCACCATTGTATTCTGGCTCCACTTTCTTGCCAATTTTCATTAAAACCAACATGTACCCCATTATCTTCTGTACCTGTAGAAAGTGCATTGACCCAAATATAATATTTTCCTGGATTATTTATTATTATTTTATAAGAAATAACACCTCCAGTACCAGAAACTGGAAAGAAATTTTCACCTAAAATAAGTGTATCTTCATGTGTAACCCTTGTATCTGGTAATGCTTGGATATAGCTATTTTTATGAGCAGATTTACTATAGTTTGTTGCACTTATTTTATCATCTAAAGATCTTACAACCCAATTTCTCTTGGTGCTATTATTACTCTTATAATGATAATTTTCTGCTTCAATTTCTAACATTCCGTCTTTTTCTTCAAAAGGTTTTGTATCTGCTAATATTTTTAGCAACGAATAATCTTTAGGCGTAAAAGTGATAGAATTCCATCTCCCTCTAGACCAAGCCGTTTCATTTCCTTCAGGAATTAAACCATTGGTCACTGCTTTAGAGGTTATTTCGATGATATCATTTACATGTAAAAAAACAGCATTAACCTGATGTCTAATACTTTTAAAAGACTCAGAAACTCTAGCGTTTTTAATAGTATCTAAAGTAGTCCCATTAATTTTAATAACATATTCAGATTCTCCATCATTTTCTGCAGTGGTTACAAAAGTAAAATTATAAACACCTGTAACTCCTTTAAATTTAGCAATTGCAGTTGCAAACTTGTTTCTATTATTTTCTTCGGATGCATTAATTGCCAATACGTTGTTTGGAAAATCCTTGTAATAAGACAAACCATCCTTTTCTAATAAATCGAAATCTTGAATAGCATTTAAACTGATAATTTTTTGTTCCTTTTCTTGAGAACTTTCTTTTTCCTTTTTGGTTGATTTAATAAGTGCAACCCAATCTTTATCTTTATTTGGTGGAAAACCAATAGATTTTTCACCTCCACCTGTAATTTTTTTAACAGTACCATTTACCAATTCTCCTCCAGTTCTTGGGTTATACCATTTAATAATGTACTCTTTTGTTGAACCAAATAAATTAATTTTAGTTTCTTTTACCTCTGGTACATAAATAGCATACGTGTTATCATTTTCTGCAAAAACATAATCGTCTAAATTATCTGTTAAACCATCTGCAGCATGCATTTTATCAAAAGGCAAGTACTTATTAAAAAAGTTTAATGCATATTTTGTTTGATTCCAAACGTTTTCTCTAGACCTCCAATCTTCACAATTTAAATCGTTATGCGCAAATTTATAACCAAAATACCATTCTACTCCGGCACCACCAGCCATAAAATTCCCCCATAAAACTTCCTTTCTTATAGCATCATGATTTGGATCATCTGCATCTGGTTTTGCTCCTGCATCCGCAGGCCCAATTTCATCTTGAGAAACCACCCAGTTTTTCCCTGTTAATTGAGATTCATTCACCCATTTTTTTGTGATATTATGAATTAAATTAGGGTTTGCTGTTTGCATAGAAGGCCCATCTAAATACTCATATCCTAATAAAGGCTCTAAATACAAATCTTGCTCTTTTGGTATAGAGTGTGTATGTAAAGCCACAAAATTATGATAAGGATCATGTGTTTTAATATACTTCGCCATTGCTTTTCTATCAGCATCGTTTTGTCCTTTTGGAGACCAATGAACAGGTCCATTTTCTTCACCTAAATTCCAAGTAATTGCTAAGTGATGTGCAAATCTTGCAATTAACTCTCTGTAATATAATTTACGTTGCGTTTTTAACTCGCCAATATCTAATAGTAATTCGTTTTCTGTTTCTTGCGTAACAATATGCAACATTAAACCTAAATTATCCATGTGATCAAAGACAATTTCCCATTGATCTAGTTTACTTGTATCAAAACGAGTTCGGTCATTTTTAGTAGCCCAAGGCCAAACATCATCTCCATCTCCTTGTACATTCATTGTTAAAAAAAAGACAGAATTCATTCCTGTAGAAGCCAAATAATTGAGTGCTCCAATAATATTTTTCCCTTTTCCGTTTTGCCAAGTTGGGTCTCCTTTTGTCCAATCTTTAAAATGCGGTTGATATTTATGAGTTGCTGGTGTTTCATCAAATTCATAATATGCCAAAAAGGTTTCTGGACTATTTGCACCACCTTTTAAAAATGGTTTATTAGATTCAGAATATTGTAAATAACGTTCGTTCTTGTAAACTAATCTTCCTTCCGTTCTATTTTTACTTTCTTTGATTATAAAACTTCCAGAAGTCCCGTCAAAACCAACCGATTCTCCAGTTTTTTCATCATCATTTATGGCTATTTCATTTCCTTTTTTAAAAGAAGCTTTGTAGGTCCATTTTCCAATTTTATTGGGCATAAAACGCACCTGCCAAACAACACCTTTTATAGAACTTGTTTCAGCAGCATTTCCGTCTGTAGCAAAAAAACCAGGAATCGTTATTTCTTCATTTCCATTTTTAAAAGTAACATTTAACCTATAATTTAAGAATGGATTGTCTTCATCGTTTTCACTAAATTCTTCATAATTAAAATGAATGGTTATTTTGTTCCATTTCTCTAATTTTCCTTCAATTTTTCCTTGAGAAAATAAAGTGAAATTAAAAATGAGTAGTAAAAAATAGAGACTAAAGCTTCTTTTATTTATGGCCATAAAATTTTGAGTTGATAGAACTTATTAAAAGAATAAAAATACGCTTAAACATAATATATAGATAACAAAAATCGTGCATGAAGTGTTATAGATTGATCAAAAAGTACTATTGACTTAGAATGTACGAGAATTTTACTGTAATTATTATTGCATAAAAAAAAGGTAAACTCTAAATAGAATTTACCTTTTTCTCTTCTTTATAACAATAATTCCAATACTAATTTCCCTTCTTATAATCAGCTAAAAATTGTGCCAATCCACTATCTGTTAATGGATGTTTTAACAATCCTGTAATAGATGATAAAGGTCCAGTCATTACATCAGATCCTAATTTTGCACAGTTAATAACATGCATTGTATTACGTACAGAGGCTGCTAAAATTTGTGATTTAAATCCGTAGTTATCATAAATTAATCTCAT
>NZ_JALCZP010000016.1:0-82921 GCF_023555435.1 Polaribacter sp. Z014 | reverse complement strand
AATCTTAACCTTTACCCTATACTTTTCTGTTATTATTAATCTTAAATGTAATTAATTTTAACATAAACTTTAAGAGTTTACAAACATAGGATGACCTTCGTTCTTTAAACTTTAAACAAAAATAAAACCTCCGCGAATCTCTGTGCTTCCTCCGTGAATCTCGGCGAAATAACTCTCAACACTAAACAATACTCTCCCCATTTAAATTTGTTGTTAAAACATCACTAAACAAATTAAAAAACGGACGTAATGCCTTAAAACTTTTGTCTACTTCTTCTAAAAAATTAGGCGCTAATACTTCCGCATCTGTAAAATTTCTAGTAGCTACAAAACCTTTTTTACGTAATAAATCAATGTCTTTATGTTCTTTATCAAAACCTCTTGGAGCAGATTTTAATTCATCTCCGCTAAATTTCCCACCAAAGTATTTTACAAATTTCTTATCTTCTAAAATTTCACGAAATTCAAATGCATCTTGTTCTATTTCTTTTCTTAATCGGTACAAATCATCTTTTTCTGGTTGCCAAAAACCACCGCCTAATAAAGTTTCTCCTGGTTTAATTTGTAAAAAATAACCACCGCGTAATTGTTTTCCTAATCTAGAGAAAGAAACAGCAAATCTTGGATTGTAAGGCGTTTTATCTTTAGAAAAACGAACATCTCTATAAATACGATAAATTTTCATTTTATCAATTTCATCATGTTTTTCTAAATCCGATTGTATTTCTAAAAATAATTCTTTTAGATTTTTTTGATGCTTTACAAAAGTAGGTTTGTGCTCTGTAAACCATTCTCTATTATTATTTTCTTGTAAATCTTTTAAAAACTGAAAGCTCGATTTTTCGAATTGCATTTTGATCTTATTATTTAGGTTTTCAATGTACAAATTATTCTATAAATGGAAATTATAAAACCGTAAATTTGAAGAAATAATGACACATCAAAAAACAAAAGACATTCAGAAAAGATATGAGGGCTTTTTACAAACTCCTTGTTTGTGGAATGGCAATACTATTTATGGCTTACACCAATTTATAATTGAACCAAAATCATCAAAAATTGATATAGACATCAATGAAAAACTGCGTTTAGGAAAATACATAGAACGTTTTGTTTCTTATCAACTAAAACAAGAAGAATCGATTACTATTATTTGTGAAAACATTCAAATTCAACGAGAAAAAATTACTTTAGGTGAATTGGATTGTATCCTATTAAAAGAAGATCAACCCATCCATTTAGAAGTTATTTACAAATTCTATTTATATGATGCTTCAGTTGGTAAATCTGAAATTGAACATTTTATTGGTCCGAATAGAAAAGATTCTCTTGTTGAAAAATTAGATAAATTAAAAGACAAACAATTGCCTCTTCTCTACTCTAATGAATGCAACAATTATTTGAAATCCATCCATTTAAATGTATCAGATATAAAACAACAAGTCTATTTTAAAGGGCAATTATTTGTTCCTTTTTCTAATAAAGAACATCAGTTAACAGTATTTAATCCAAATTGTATTGCTGGTTTTTACATCAACAAAAACGAATTAGAAAAGTTTAAAAATTGCAAGTTTTTTATCCCAAATAAAAAAGACTGGATTGTGATTCCTCATAAAAATGTAGCCTGGTTAAATTTTGAAGAATTAAACCTTATTGTTAAGGAATATTATCAAAGAAAATTCTCACCACTTTGCTGGATGAAAAAGCAAAATGGCGAGATTTTAAAAATATTTTTAGTTTGGTGGTAGCTAATTTTTATTTATAATATCTCCAGAACCAACGGATTTACTTTTAACATCTTTAGGATTTCCTTTATAATAGACACTACCAGAGCCCACTAATTTTGCTTTAATTTTAGACTTTACCGTTGTTTTAATACTTCCAGAACCGGCTACATTAGCGTATACTTCATTCGTTTGCAAACCATAAGCCTTAATACTTCCAGAACCGGCAATTGAGCATGTTAATTCGTTAGACTTCCCTTCTATATTTATATTTCCAGAACCTCCAACTGAAGCATTTACACTGTCTGCATCCACTTTAATAGTAATACTTCCAGAGCCACCGATACTTACTTTAAAATGGTTCGCTTTTATTAAAGAAGCACTTGATATATTACCAGAACCACCCAAAGCAACACTTTCTATTTGCTCATAAGAAACGGTAACAACCACTCTTTTTGTGGTACTGATATTGGTGTTATTCTTATACTTAATTTTTAAAATATCATCAGAAACTTCTGTTTCTATTAGTGGAATTATGTTCTCTTCTCCTTGTATTGTTATTTCACCTTCTTTTCCTTTTACAAGAATTACATCAAAAGATCCACCGGCAGAAATACCGTTAAAATTAGAAGTGGTTCTTGTTATAGTAACCACATTTCCGTTTCCTTTTACCCTACTACTATTTCCGAACCAACTTTGTGCATTTACCGCAAAGGTGATTGTTAAAATTAAACTGGTTAAAATTATTTTTTTGTTCATCTTATTTGTTTTTGGTTGATTTATCTTTATTTTATATTAACACCTCCGTACTGAGACTTAATTTTAAGTTTGGAATTGGTTTTTCCTTTTCCAAATTTACCTTCATAATATTTTTCGGTAGCCTTAGAAATACTTTTATAAAATGTTATATTCTCATCACTCCTACTAAAACCGGCATATTGTAAATCGATCTCAAATTCGAAAACAGCATTGGGATCTACCCCTATTCTTACCCCAGCATATTCAGCATCAATATCTACGTTTTCGAAACCTTTTGCTAAGTTTTTAACAGTTAAAGATCCATAATCCGTTTCTATAAATAAGTATTTCTTTACCGTACCAAAATGCATACTTACATAGTCAGAATTTCCTTTTACACTCTCTACCTCATCAATAGAAAGAGAACCATAATCACAATTAAAATCTACTCTTAGAGCCTTTTCTAATTTTATATTTGAATAATCGGCAACCACTCTAACGCTCTCTGAATTTTCTATGTTTAGTTTTGAATAATCAATATTTACCTCACCATCTTTCATATAATGAATACTAGAACTTGTAGCGTAATTTAACCTGATATCATTATCTTTTGAAGACAAATTTCCAATAGAAATCTTACCATAATCGCAACTAATAACTGCTTTACCCTCTAAGTTATCTAAATAAATATTACCATAATCATTATTCAAATCTACCGCATTAGACTTTGGCATTTTTACCACATAATTAATTTTGTAATTAATAGCGTTACTCTTCTTCCACCAAGACCAAGTACTTTTTTTATTTTCAATTATTGTTCTAGCTTCTACTAATTCAGAATTGGCGTTAAACGCAACACCTATAGTCGTAAGTTTATCTTCAACATCATCTAAATCATCACCTTGTATAGTAATAGTAACTTCAATTTCCACACTATTTTTATCCCAAGTAGTAATATTTAAATTACCATATTTATTATTAAGTACAACTTTAGCATCCGCATTTACAGCAAAAACTTTTTTAATAACCTTGTTTTTTTCATGCCTCTTTTTACCGTTATTAGCACTGGCCAATAGAGGTATTAAAAGAAGCAATAAGGTAATTTTATATATAGATTTCATCGTTTAGTAAATTAGGTTTCTTAATCTGTTCTATTTGTTTTAGTGTATTCTCTAAAACATCCAAACGTTGTTGATAATTTCTAATCATTGCACTAATAATTTTTCTTTGCTTGCCATTATTATTTAAATCTTTAATAAAAACGGCATATTGCACTTCTAATTTTTCTAATTGGACTAACGCATTTTCAATGATCCTTTCCGTTTCTAAACTTCTATTTTTCTCTACGGTCTTTAATTCTTGTCTTATGGCCGAAACAAAATAATTTTGTACTTCTTCCATTTTAGGAGAAACATCTGCCAAATCTAATTGTCTTTTTTGATGACTGCTGCCCAACCAAAACCCAAATATTAAAACTACGGATGCAGCTACGGATAACCATTTCCAAGAAGTTTTAGGCTTGGTCTTCGTCTTATTTAGTTTATGTTCAAAACGTTCTAAATGGCCAGCATGTGGTTCTTGAAAGTCGAATTCATTTTCAGAAAAAAATTGATTTAATTTATCTTCCATACGCTTGTGCTTTACTATTCTCTGCAAGTAATACTTGCTTTAATTTCTTTTTTGCTCTAGAAACGGTTGTTCTCACATTTTCGTTCGAGTAGTCTAAAATCTGAGAAATTTCTTCATAATCATACCCCTCTATTAAATGTAAGGTTAACACCAATCGGTAGTTTTCTTTTAAACTTTGCAAACAACTCAATACATTTTTTGCTTTTAAACCGGTATAATCAATCGTTTCTTCTTCAACTTCATCATCAAGAATTACATCCATTTTCACTTCTTGATACCTGTTATTTTTCTTTAATTGCGTTAAACTTTTATTGATTACTATTCTTTTTAACCACGCTCCAAAAGTAACTTCACCCTTATAACTATCCATCTTTGTAAAAACCGTTAAAAACGCTTCTTGCATAATATCTTCCGCTTCAAAATTATCTTTTAAAATACGATATGCAGTATTGTACATGGCTTGGTAATACCCTTTGTACAAATCTAACTGTGCATTTTTATCTGACTTTTTGCAGCGTTTTATAAGGTTGGTTATATGTGGTTGATTAGCTTCCAATAAAACGTTTCTATTATAGAGACAAAACTGTTTTTAATTTGTGACAGTTTTCAAAAATAAAAATACTCTTTTTTTAACTGAGATTCCTTTTATGATATTTGTTGTTACATTTGATTCTAAATAATTATGTTTTTAAATTTCTATGGATAAAAAAACAAAGAAACCTTGGCCTACAAAAGATGCTATGGATCAGGTATATAAAATGAATCTCTGGGGAAGTAATAATTCTGAGTTTTATTCTGGCTCTGGCTCTCATCAACTAGAAATAATAGCACCTTATATAGAAACTATTAGCTCTTTTTTAACTTCTTTTAAAAATCCAATTACAGTTTTAGATTTGGGATGTGGAGATTTTAACATTGGTAAAAACTTTGTAAAATATACTGATAATTATGTGGCTGTAGATATTGTATCAGAATTGATAAAATATAATCAAGAAAACTTTAAAACGGATAATTTAAAGTTTGAATGTTTAGATATTGCTGTTGATGATTTACCAAAAGCAGACTGTGTTATTTTAAGACAAGTTTTACAACATTTATCAAACACAGAAGTACAAAGAGTAACACAGAAACTAGCAAATTATAAATATGTAATTCTTACAGAACACATTCCTGCAGGAAGTTTTATTCCAAATAAAGATATTATTTCCGGACAAGGAATAAGAATAAAAAAACAAAGCGGAATTGACTTATTAACAACTCCTTTTCATTTGAAAATTAAAGAAGAAAAAGAATTATTGACTTATACTTTAGAAGATGGTAAGGGCATTATTGTTACCACGCTTTATACTATTTTTTAGGTTAATAATCTTGCTCCAAAACTTCAGTAGGAATATGTGATTTCAAGTTTAAGTCTCTAATCATTTCTAGACTCAATTTTCTTTTTTTGTTTAAAACTTCATAATTAACCGATAATTATT
Organism: Polaribacter sp. Z014; assembly: GCF_023555435.1. Lineage (NCBI taxonomy): Bacteria > Pseudomonadati > Bacteroidota > Flavobacteriia > Flavobacteriales > Flavobacteriaceae > Polaribacter > Polaribacter sp. Z014. The sequence continues at coordinate 77,352 of NZ_JALCZP010000016.1, read as the reverse complement.
TTCTTTTATATTAAATACTGCGCTATTATCTTTTAAAATACTAGCACTTGGGTATTCTCTTTTTAATTCATTTAGAGATTCCCAGTTAGATCTTTCGGTTTCTCTGTACCATGCGGTAAGTTGCTGTTCAGCATCTGAATGTTTTAACCAAAAATCTCTTAAAGGTCGTTTTGCAATAACTCGCACACACTATTTTATTTATGCAAATACAAACAAAGTTCCCGAAACGGTATTTTTTTAAATAAAAATTTGTCCTATCACTAAATTGAATCTCAACTATTTTAACCTTGGCACAACAATTGTTTTTATATATTAGACTTCAAGTAAATTAATTATTACATTCTTGATTATCAATAAATTAAAAACAACAAATTGATATTGATTTTATACTATTTAAAAATCAATGTCAGTATGACAGAGATATAACACATGAGCAAACCAAAAATAATGCATTTAGACAATATGTCGCTACATAGTATGTTGAATGAAGATTCTGAATTAATACCGTTAATGACTCCAGAAGATGAGGAGATTATTAACAAGGAAAGTGTTCCAGAAATTTTAGCCATTTTACCTTTAAGAAACACCGTATTGTTTCCGGGAGTTGTAATTCCTATTACAGCCGGTAGAGATGCTTCTATTCAATTAATAAAAGACGCAAACAAGGGCGATAAAGTAATTGGTGTTGTTGCACAAAGAAATGAAGACGAAGAAGAACCAACTTTAAAAGACATCCATACAACTGGTGTTGTTGCACAAATTTTACGTGTTTTAAAAATGCCAGATGGTAACACAACCGTTATCATTCAAGGTAAAAAACGTTTCGAAATTGATGCTATTGTTCAAGACAAACCGTATTTAAAAGCAACGGTAAAAGAAGCTATTGAAGACAGAAGTGTTGATGACGAAAAAGAATTTGAAGCAATTATAGAATCTATTAAAGAACAAGCTTTAGAGGTAATTAAAGAAAACCCAATGTTACCTAGTGAAGCTTCTTTTGCAATTAAAAACATAAAATCAGATTCGTTTTTGGTGAATTTTATTTCATCGAACATGGATTTATCTGTAGCTCAAAAACAAGTAATTTTAGAAAAAGATAATCTAAAAGAGCGTGCCTTGTTAGCTTTAAAAAACCTAAATAAAGAGCTTCAGAAGTTAAAATTACGTAATGATATTCAGTCTAAAACACGTGAAGATTTAGACCAACAACAACGTGAGTATTATTTAAATCAGCAGTTAAAAACCATTCAAGATGAATTAGGTGGTGTTTCTAATGACGAAGAGTTAGAAGAAATGCGCAAGCAGGCTAAAACTAAAAAATGGGGCAAAGAAGTTGGTGAAACTTTTGAAAAAGAGTTGAATCGCTTAAAAAGAATGAACCCACAAGCTGCGGAATATGGTGTTCAGAGAAGCTATTTAGAATTATTACTAGAGTTACCTTGGGGCATCTACTCTGAAGATAAATTCGACTTAAAATTTGCAACTAAAGTTTTAAATAGAGACCATTTTGGTTTAGAAGAAGTAAAAGAAAGAATTATAGAACACTTAGCCGTTTTAAAGTTAAGGGGAGATATGAAATCGCCAATTATCTGTTTATACGGACCTCCAGGAGTTGGTAAAACTTCTTTAGGAAAATCTGTTGCAGAGGCATTAGGTCGTAAATATGTCCGTATGTCTTTAGGTGGTTTGCGTGATGAAGCAGAAATTAGAGGACACAGAAAGACCTATATTGGTGCTATGCCAGGGCGATTAATTCAGAATATTAAAAAAGCAGGAACATCGAATCCCGTTTTTGTTTTAGATGAAATTGACAAACTAAGCAATAGCCATCAAGGAGATCCTTCTTCTGCCATGTTAGAAGTTTTAGATCCGGAACAAAATGAATCTTTTTACGACAATTATTTAGAAGTTGGTTATGATTTATCTAAAGTACTTTTTATCGCAACTGCAAATAACTTAGGTCAAATTCCTTGGGCATTGCGCGATAGAATGGAAATTATAAATGTTTCTGGATATACCATTGAAGAAAAAATAGAAATTGCCAAAAGACATTTATTACCAAAACAATTAAAAGAACACGGTTTAACAACTGCACATTTAAAGTTAGGTAAAAAACAATTAGAGCAAATTGTAGAAGGTTATACACGTGAATCTGGTGTACGTGGTTTAGAAAAGAAAATTGCCAAAGTAGTTCGATTCGCTGCAAAATCTATCGCTTTAGAAGAAGAATATGATATTGCTATTTCATCAGAAAAAATAGAAAATATTTTAGGAACACCAAGATTTAGAGATAAATTTGAGAACAATGATGTTGCTGGTGTAGTTACCGGTTTAGCTTGGACAAGCGTAGGTGGAGATATTTTATTTATAGAATCTATTTTATCTAAAGGAAAAGGAAACCTTTCTATTACAGGTAATTTAGGAACCGTAATGAAAGAATCTGCTACCATTGCTTTACAATACATTAAATCAAATGCAGAAGAATTAGGTATTAAGCAAGAGGTTTTAGAAAAATACAATGTACACATTCACGTACCTGAAGGTGCAACTCCAAAAGACGGACCAAGTGCAGGTATAACCATGTTAACCTCTTTGGTTTCTTCTTTTACACAACGTAAAATTAAAAATAAATTAGCCATGACTGGCGAAATTACTTTACGAGGAAAAGTGTTGCCTGTTGGCGGAATTAAAGAAAAAATATTAGCGGCTAAAAGAGCAAATATTAAAGAAATAATTCTGTGTAAAGAAAATGAAAAAGACATTTTAGAAATAAAAGAAAGCTACTTAAAGGGCATGACTTTTCATTATGTAACAGAAATGAAAGAAGTAATAGAATTAGCGCTTACAAAACAAAAAGTAAAGAATGCTAAGAAGTTAGGCTAATTAAAAAAGCTTAAATAAGTAGAAAAAGCCTTCTTAATACTGAAACAGATTCAGGATTAAGAAGGCTTTTTCTATTAAAATTATTGCGTTAAATTTTACTTTTTCCTATAAAGTCCTTCTAATTTTCGCATATTATTAACACGATAAAAATTAATTGGAAATCACTTTTTTATACCTTCGTTTACTATTCTTTAATAAAAATAAACTTATGAAATTTTTGATGAATTTTTCTGCCTTTTTATTACTAATTGGTGGATTTACAAACCATGTTGTTGCCCAAGAAAATACGCAACTAAACAAAGAACAAAAATCAACTTTTAACAAGTACGAAGCCTTCAGTCCTCTTTTTATGACAGACCAGGTAAATGGTTTTCATAGTGCTACAGGAAACCCAGGATCAGAATATTGGCAAAATAGGGCAAATTATAAAATTAAAGCTACGTTAGATACAATTCACCAAAAAATAGACGGTAGTGTAACTATTAAATATATTAATAACAGCCCTTATAATCTAGAATTTCTTTGGTTGCAATTAGATCAAAATACCTTTAAAAAAGAATCTCGTGGTTCTGCATTATACCCTGCAAATGACCGTAACGGCGTACATACGTATACAAATGGATACGAATTAAAAAATGTGGCTATTAAAATGGACAGAGGCAGTAAGCAGAAAGCAGATTATATAGTCTCTGATTCTCGTCTACAAATCCGATTACCAGAAACCCTGAAAGCAAAAGGAAAAGATATGGAAATTACCATCAATTATTCTTTTGATATTCCAGAGCACGGAAAAGACCGTATGGGAAGAGTACTTACAAAAAATGGTTGGATTTATACTTTAGCCCAATGGTACCCTAGAATGGAAGTAATGGATGAAGTAGATGGATGGAATACCCTACCCTATTTAGGTACCGGTGAATTTTACCTAGATTATGGAGATTTTGATTATGAAATTACAGCTCCTGCAGATATGATTGTAGTAGGTTCTGGATTGCTACAAAACCCGAAAGAAGTATTAACCCAATACGAGCAAAAACAATTAGAAAAAGCACAAAAAAGTGATAAAACAGTGAGTATTCAATCTGTAAAACAAATGTTAGACAGGGCAGATCATCACAAAGCAGATAAAAATGGCATGTTAACATGGCACTTTAAAATTGAACAAAGTAGAGATATTTCTTGGGCAGCTTCTAATGCCTTTATTTGGGATGCTGCAAAAATTAATTTACCAAAAGGAAAAACAGCTTTAGCACAATCTCTTTATCCTGTAGAAAACTCAGGAATAGATGGTTATGGCAGATCTACTGAATATATAAAAAATTCTATTGAATTGTATTCTAACAAATGGTTTTCATACACCTATCCTGTTGCTACAAATGTTGGCGCTCATGAAGGCGGAATGGAATATCCAGGAATTGTATTCTGTAATTATAAAAGCAAAGGAGAGAATCTTTGGGGCGTAATTAATCACGAATTTGGTCATAACTGGTTTCCAATGGTTGTAGGTTCTAATGAGCGTAAATTTGCTTGGATGGATGAAGGTTTTAATACTTTTATTAACGATGTTGATACCAAAGAATTTAACAATGGAGAATATTATCATACCGCAGATTTACAAAGTATGGGAATTCGTCTTTTTAACGAGCAATTAGATCCTGTTTTTACGGTGCCAGATGTAATTCATAATCAAGGTAATTTGGGTGTAGAAGCCTATTACAAACCGAGTACAGCTTTACAAATATTAAGAAACACAGTGCTTGGGCAAGATCGTTTTGATTATGCTTTTAAAACCTACATTAAAAGATGGGCTTTTAAACATCCTACTCCATGGGACTTTTTTAACACCATGAATAGTGCGGCAGGAGAAGATCTTACTTGGTTTTGGAAAGGTTGGTTTATGAACAATTGGAAACTAGATCAGGCTGTAGAAGGTGTAAAATATGTAAAAGGAGATCCTAAAAACGGGGCACTCATTACTCTTTTAAATAAAAATAAAATGGCAATGCCAGTAACCTTAAAAATTACTGAAGCAAACAATACCACAAAAACAGTAAAATTACCCGTAGAAGTTTGGATGACTGGGCCAGAATATGTGTATAATTATGAGTCTACTACTAAAATTATATCGGTAGAAATAGATCCTAATCACGAAGTACCAGACTTAAACCCTGCTAATAACACTTTAACCGTACTGTTAGATGCTCCTGCAGGAATTACTGCTAAAAGTGTAATAAACAACTATATTCAAACTATTGGCGGACAAAATAAATTGGAGAATGTGAAGGATATTGCTACAAGTATGAATACCAATATTCAGGGAACAGCAATTAAAATTGAAACCATGAAAAAGGATTCTAATAAATATTTTATGTCAATTTCTATTCCTGCTTCAAATCAAGTTTTTGTAAAATATGTTGTAAACGGAGACCAAGTATCTGCAATGAGTAACGGTGTAGTGCAGCCACTAGACACAAAACAAAAACAAGTAATTTTAAAAGAAGTCGTAATTTTTCCAGAATTAGAATATGTTCAAAAAGGTTATAAAACGGAACTTTTAGGAGTGCAAGTAACTAACGGAGAACAATTGTATGTTGTTAAAATAACAAGTCCAAATGGAGATGTTAGTAAAAATTATTACAATGTTACTTCTGGATTAAAATACAAGCATGAAGCACTAGGAAAAACAGGTAACTCAATTACTGAATACGCTGATTACAAAACAGTAGACGGAATTAAAATTCCATTTACACAAACTTCTAATAATTTTGGACAAAATATAGAAATGAAAATCACAGAAATAAAGATTAATAAAGGCATTGCCGATTCTAATTTTAAATAGATATTTATTTTTTTATTTTCTGCAATACAAGAATAAATAATTTTAAGGAAACCAATAAACACCCGTTTAAACAAGCCTCTAATACACTGAAAATCATTCAGTAATTAGAGGCTTTTTTTATATCTTTTCCTAAACTTTATTTTCTTTCTTAATTTGTTAAATTTTTATAGTTCGTTTCAATTTAGCATAGTAAATTTGCCGAAAATGGATTTTATAGCTCTTTATTTATAAGTCAATTATTACATTAATAACCTTTATAAATATTCTTTAAATTATCCACAAAAAATATAGTAGAACATTAAATTTAGGCAACATAAAAGCTTTTAAGAATGCTTTTATGTTTTTTTTTGATACTGCCCCAAATTAATATTACATGACCATTACTTCAGAAAAACATACTAATAAAAACAGAATCACTACTGCATTATTACTTGCCGCCGGAACGGGAAGTCGCCTTTTTCCTATAACAAAAGACGCACCAAAATGTTTAACTTTAGTCAGTGAAAAATCGATGTTAGCGCGTTTGGTAACCAATTTAACAGCACAAGGTTTTACGCGCCTAGTAATTGTAACAGGTTACAAACAAGAATGTATTGTAGACTTTTTGGGCAACCAAATAGATGGTTTAAATATTGAGTATGTACACAGTCCGTTATACAAAACTACCAATAATATTTATTCACTTTGGATGGCTCGTAAAAGCATCCAAGAACCTTTTGTTCTCATAGAAAGCGACTTGGTTTTAGATACCTCTTTATTAACCAATATGATGTATCCAGATAGAATTGCCGTTGCCAAAATGCAACCTTGGCTTAACGGAACTACCGTAACTATTAACAATCAAAATAAGGTGATACAGTTTCAAGCAGGCACTACAGAACCTTATACAGAAACACGTTATAAGACCGTAAATATTTATAGTTTTTCACTAGAATCTTGGCAAGAAATTACTAAAAAACTGAATCTCTATATTTCTGCAGGAAGCGTAAACTCTTATTACGAAACGGTTTTTACTGTATTGGTACATGAGAAAAAACTGCAATTAGAAGCTGTTTCTTTCGATGAAAAACCATGGTACGAAGTAGACACAATCCTAGATTTAGCAGAAGCTGAAAAACTGTTTCCTACTGTTACCGAAAAAGAAATTGAATTCGCCTTATATTAAATATTCTTTTTAGAAGCTTTTTCCTGATTGAAATTTATCTTGAGCGAAGTCGAAAGACTATATCTTTTTTTCGTACCTCTAAAAAGGATGCCGTTTCAATCAGGGCTAGACCTACTTGCTAACTATAGTGAAAAACATAAAAACGGATGTAAATTCTATATATAATTACGAAGTTTATTTCTTTTGTAAACTTCGCAATTTCTTTATAACAAAAGATTACTTACTTTAATCTTATTCTACTTTCCTTTAAAAGTTTTTATCATTTCTAAAGGAGATTGATGCAATCTACCTGTCGCTTTTTCAAAATCTGAAGGAACCTCATTTGCACCTTCTTTTATGCCTTCATAAATTCCGGCAATTACAGTTCCTATAAAATCGCCCAATGCTGCTTTTCGTTCAGCGGCATAAGCATCAACAGAAACAGCATTATAGGTTAAATTAGTATCATAAACCTGGTTTATTAAAGCAGCTAATTCACTTTGAGTAATTGCCTCTCCAACTAAATTGTAGGTACTACCATTGTGTTTTTCTTCTAAAAGCATTTTTGAATACGCAAAACCTAATTCTTCTCTGCTTGTATACATACATTTACCTTCACCTGCACAGTTTCTAATTTCACCATCTTTCACATAAGTATCAATATATTCTAAATCGGGTTCAATATAAATACCGTTTCTTCCAATAACCCAATCCAAACCAGAATTGATAACGTCTTTTTCTGTTTGTCTGTTTGTTTGCACAATAGGACTAAATGCATTGTTTTCTTCTGCACCCACAATACTTGTATACACTATTTTTTGAACGCCATTGCTTTTTGCAGCTTCAATTACATTTCTATGTTGTATAATTCTTTTCTGTGGATCATCCATTCCAGAAACTAAAAGAACCGCATCTACTCCTTGCAATGCATTTTCAAAATCTTCTCGATTGTTATAATCTCCTTTTCTTATTTCTACATCTAAATAAGCTGCTCTTTCGGGTGTACGAGCGATTCCTATTACATTTTCTTTTCCTATCGCTTTAATTAAGTGTTTTACAATGGATGCTCCTAATTTTCCGCTTGCTGATGTTACTGCTATTTTCATAATATCTTTTTAATAGGTTTATTTTAGACTACAAATATCCGAATGTTACTTATTAATCGATAGATACATCTTCGACTAAAAATGGTAAAAGTTAGCTTTTATAAGATGTTTTTTACCGCTGCTTCAATTTGAAGTTGCGCCATATCTATAAGACTTCTTTGGTCTATTGGTTTTAAGATTGACAACTCTGTACAACCAAGAATCACAGGATAATTTTCGCTGTATTTTTTAATCAATTGATGGTACTTATTAATGATTTCTTTGGTTTCCGTAGTATTATAAATATGCTTTCTAACCTCATCTATACATACCATATCTTCTGAACTTGGCAGCAAGACTTCAATAGAATTTAATTCTAAATAAGAACGGATATAACTGGATTTCATAGAATGTAAAGAACCCAAAAGCATGACTTTCTTAGCGTCAATTTCTTTCATTTTTAAAACTGATAAAGGCAACGGATGTAAGATGTTTTTCTGAAGTTCTAACCGATCTATCGTTTCATGCAATGTAATATTCGGAATTAATATTTCTGCAACTTCTAAGGCTTCAATTTGATCTAAATAGCCTTGTAAGATAGCATCTAATTGCACTGAAGTATTTGGTAAAAGCGGATTTATGGTATCAAAATCTGTATTTAATAAAAAAAACGGACAAGTACTATACCCTCCGTTTTTTGCATTATACACCTTATTTAGTTGCTCTAAATAATATAAAGTAGACCTGCTTCCTAATCCTAATATGGCAAGTTGCGTTTTACTCATTTTTAATTTCTAGTTAAAATATAATCTGCAAAATAGGCTTTGCTATCCATAATTTTCGTGTCGATACTAAAATCTGTATTCGCTATAATTTGCTGAATCAATTCATCATTATATTTTCTCGATATTTCCGTGTGAATTTTTTCACCTTTGGTAAAACTAAAAGATGTACCGATAGATTTAATGGTAACAGTTTGATTTTCTGTACTAACTATATAACTCTTTGCAATGCCTTCTTTTTCGTCATATTCTGGCTGATGTTCAAATTGATTAAGGTTAAAATCACCACCTAATTCATTGTTGATTCTATCTAATAAATTCAAATTAAACGCCGCAGTTATTCCTTTGCTGTCATCATAAGCCGGAAGCACAATTTCTTTCGATTTTATCAAATCTACGCCTAATAACAATTTATCACCCGGATTTAAATTTGCGCCTAGTTTATAGATAAATTTTGCAGCCTGTTCATCGGTCATATTCCCAATATTAGAACCCAAAAACAAGATAACTTTTGGCTGTTTGCTCTTTTTTAAGGAATCTAAAACTTCAAAATAATCTCCTTGTTGTGTTTTTACAGACAAGTTTGGTATTTCAGTATTTAAATCTTGTTTCAACTGACCTAAAGCATTCGAAGAAATATCAATAGGAAAATATTCAAAATTGTAATTTTGCGCAGTTAAACTTTTTAATAATTCTTTTGTTTTTAATCCATCTCCTGCACCTAATTCAATCAATTCAAAATAAGAATCGACTTTCATCTTAAAACTATCTATTAGATCTTTCGTTTTATTTTTGAATATATCTAGTTCGCTACGTGTTAAATAATACTCAGGCAAATTCATTATTTCTACAAAAAGTGCATCGCCTTTTTTATCATAAAAATACTTTGAAGAAAGCGTTTTTGGATTGCTCAGAAGTCCATTTTCAACATCATTTCTAAATGTTTCATTGATTTCTAAACTGCTTATACCTCCTTTTTTATCTTTCTTTTTAACGATTTCAATCATATTATTATTTTGCTAATCTAATTCCTGTAAATTGCCACCTTTCGGTAGGGTTAAAAAAGTTACGATACGTTGGTCTGCTATGATCTTGAGAAGTTGCTACCGATGCTCCTCTCAATACCATTTTGTTGCTCATAAATTTTCCGTTGTATTCTCCAACTGCTCCATTTTCTTTTTTAAATCTTGGGTAAGGCAAGTAGGCACTATTTGTCCATTCCCAACGTTTTCCCCAATCTAGTTGTTTAGCTGCAATTTCCCATTCAAATTCGGTGGATAGTCGCATTCCTTTCCATTCTGCAAAAGCATTGGCTTCGTAATAATTAATATGACTCAAAATAGCAGCTGTATCTACTTTTTGCAAACCTGCAAGCGTGTAAGAATGCCATTCTCCATCAATTTTATGCCAATATAAAGGGGAATTAATTTTGTTTTTATTTACCCAAGACCAACCTTCATCTAACCATAGATTAAAATCTGAATAGGCGCCAGATTCTATAAATTCTATAAAATCGCCATTGGTTACCAAATGATTATCAATTTCAAAATCATCTAGATATACTTTATGAACACCCAATTCATTATCGTAACAAAAGTCTGTTCCTTGGTGTCCTATTTCGTAAATTCCGGCAGGTATCTGTATGCTTTTTGTTGTTGTATTTTTATCTTTTACCAGGTTGTACTCACTATTAAAAACTGGAAAAATAGGATTGTGCCCAAACATATATTTTACATCAGTTACTAATAATTCTTGGTGTTGTTGTTCGTGGTTTAACCCCAATGTTACCAAATCAATTATTTTTTCATCAGAAAGATCCTTTAAAAAAGCAATCATTTTGGCATCTACATACGCACGATATTCATAGATTTCATTGGTACTTGGCCGAGACATATTACCTCTGTTTGCTTGTAATATTCTAGTACCAACATTGTTGTAATAACTATTAAACAGAAAGTTGAAATCCGCATTAAATTCGGTGTAATCTGCTATATATTCTTTTAAAATAAAAGTTTCAAAAAACCAAGTAGTATGTGCTAAATGCCATTTTGGGGGGCTGGCAAATAGCACTACCTGAATAGCATAATCTTCTATATTTAGATGATTACAAAAAGTGGTCGTTTTTAATCTTACTTCTTTGTATTTTTCTGCTAATTTCATTTAGGTTTTTATAGCTTTATTCCAGTCCTTTTTTATCAGGATTCCAAAATGGTTTTGTTTTAATTTGTTTGGTATTCCAGTTTAGTTCATTTCTAAAATAGTGATTTAATGCTACACAAACTCTACTGTCTCCTGCAATATAAACAATTTTATTTCCTTTTAATTTAGGAGTAATTTCTTTTACCTTTTCTAAAATTTCGTTTATTGGGTTTTGTTCTAAACAATAACCATTAAATGGTTTAGAACCATCTATATCATCAAAAAAAGCATTTTGGTTTTCACTATATAGTATACTTTCTACTTGCTTATTATTTGGTAAGTTTCTGTTTAGAATGTATAAATGTGATAAGGCAGATAAATCGCCAATCATTAAATAGCTTTCTGCAGTTTCATCTAATAAAAAGTTTCCTTTTTTCCATTTAAAATAGACAGTCTCTCCTACTGAACAATTAGTTACCCATTGCGATCCAATACCTTTGCTATCGGTTGCAATGGCAAGATCTAAATAGCCTTCAGTTTGGTTTATATCCCAAACACTATAGCTACGTACTTTATCTTTCATTGATAAATTATCATTACCAATTCCGATTCCTAAACGTAAAAAATAGCCAGGTTTAAAATCAGCTTTTTTTAGACTTTCACTTTTCAATCTGATTTTATAAACAGATGCAGAAATTTTTTCCTTTTGTTCAATAACAGCTGCTTCTAAAACAACCTTTTTGATTATGTTTTCTAATAATCCCATCTTACTTTAAGATTTTAGTCTTTTTCGTTTTCTTCTTTCAATAAACTTATTTTTCATAAAAGGAATTCTGATGATAAAACCAATACCAACAACTATGGCATAAATAAGCCATGTTTTGTCTAAAATAGCCAAGTGTAATAAGCTTAAGAAGATAGCTGTATACGCAAAACTTTGTAATTTTTTCCAGTTCGATTTTAGGTACTTCATCGACTTTCTATTAGAAGTAAAAAACAACGGAATTAATATTAAAATTGCCACAAAACCAGCTACATAATTTACTTGTGTAAAGGTTTCTAAAAACCCTTCTGCCCAAATAAAAATAATAAAATGCAGAAAACTCCAAACAGCTGTTGCAATTCCCATTGCCTGACGGACAAATAGGTTCATTACACCAAAAATGATAAAAACCGGAGTTAATGTTAAAACAGCCGTCATCCAACGGATGGCAAACTCACCAGAAACATGATACAACATTTCTAAAGTCGTTTTTCCGTCAGCTCCTTTGCCTTCTATCAACGAAAGAGAAAATCCGTTAGACAGATCTACATTAAACATATTGATGATTACAAGCATTGGTAATAGCGCTAGAATAGCAACAATTACCCAACCGTAATTCTTTTTTATTGCTTTCATTATTTGTACATGGTATTATTGTTCAAAGCCTCTTTTGGTACTTGTTGAATGCTGTCCCAATGTTCTACTATTTTACCGTTTTTATCAAACCTAAAAAAATCCATGGTCACATAATTATCGTTGTCTGGCCATTCTTGATAGGTGTGTAAGGCAACCAAATCTCCTTCGGATATTGCTCGTACAAAGTCAATCGTTTTTACCGGAAATTCCTTTTGCATTCTATCAAAATAATCAATAAACGCCTGTGGCCCATCTCCTACCATTGGGTTGTGTTGGATATATTTTTCACCTACATATAACGCAACAGCTTTTGTAGGGTTTCCTTCATAAGCCATTTTGTAAAAAGCAATTGCATTCTTTTTATTTTGTTCTATATCCATGGTATTATAGATTTTCTTTTAAAGCCGCTAATTCTTTTTCTAAAGTTTCTGCTTTTAGCTTAAATTTCTCCATCGCTTTTTTCATCTGACCTATTTTTTTGAAGGCTTCATCATCTTGTACTGCCGTATAAATAGTATTTCCTTCTTTTTCTTTTATTTTTGATTTGCTGCCACATGTTGGGCAAATTCCTACTTGACTCATAATATTTGTTTTATAGTTTACAAAGGTCTAATTATCTCTTTATTATAAAAGGTAAATCTAGGGTTCTCTATGGTAAATGTAAGAAATGTGTTGTTATTCCTTTATTGATATTAAGACTACTTTCCCTCCAAATTTAGATTCTAATTGATATTTTCCGGTTTCAGCAATTACTTTTAAAAACGCTTTAGATGCTGTCATATTTGCATTATCAACATAAATAATTGTTTGCTTATGAAAGTTAGGTGCAAGTATATTGAATAATGGTAAATACAAATCCTTCCAACCATCTAAAAATAATAAATCTATAGGTTCATCATGCCCTTTTAAGGTTTCCATTGCATTACCAATTCTTACATCTACAAGGTTTAAAACACCTGCGTTTTTAAAGTTATCGGTGGCTCTTTTTGCTTTAGATTCAATTAATTCGGTTGTAATAATTTTACCCTTCGTTTCTAGTATTCCTTGTGCTAAGAAAAGGGTAGAAATTCCGAAAGATGTGCCGAATTCAACAATATTTTTTAAGTTTTTTTCTTTAATAAGCGCTACTAGTTTTGTTCCTTGTTCTTTTGATATGGACAAATAAACATCTTTAAAATCTATCGGTTGAATTGATCTAAAAGCACTTTTTGCCAAACCTTTCATTATTTTATAATGATCGTTTTTTGAATCATTAAATAATTGATTTAATAGCACGTTAATTTTATTCGATTGTTCTATCATAATAGGTTTAATTATTTAGTACTGCAAATTTGATAAGATTCCATACAATTGTTTTTATCAAAAGATGCTTAAAAATGGTGAATATGAACCCCTAAGAAATTAAACGGAATTCTATAACAAAAAAAAATCTGATAAACACCAAATGGAATTTATCAGATTAGATATATTGATAAGAAGTAATTGCTTCTATTATTCTGAAACTTATTCAGGTCTTTTTAAATGATCTATAATACCACTTGTAAACACTGTTCTTAAAGTTCTTTCTGGTTTATTTTGATAACCCACTATAATAGAACTGTGCATTAGCATTTTATCAAAATCAAAAACAATGGTTAAATAGTCTTTTAAACCTATTTCGTGCCAATTCACTAAATACATGTCGTTTCCAAGTTTTGTTGATCTGTATGGAATGTCTTCGTTTCCGTTTCCTTTATTTGGCCCATCAACCCATTGATATTTTGCTTTTCCATCTTTAAATTCCATGTGCAATCCAGCACCATTTTGATATTGAAAATTAAAAGAATACCCGTCTAAAAGGTGCTCTGCTTGTCCAAACTGGAAGTTATTTTCTGCTTTTGGTTCATTTTGTGAAAAACCAAGTCCTACTGTAAATAGTGCAAGACATAATAAAGTAATTAATTTTGCTTTCATCTTTTTTGAGTTTTAAATTTAATACAAAGTTGCTATAAAACTCTTTTATGAGAAAGGTAAATCTTAAGGTAATAATGGTAAATATAGGAATTAAAAAAACTGCTGATTTTTAAATTCTTTCGGACTTACCTTCATTTTCTTTTTAAAAAACTTTGTAAAATTAGTAACCTCATCAAAGCCAGTATCAAATGCAATTTCTTTTAAGCTTTTGTTGGTACTCATCATATCTCGCTTTATTTCTAAGATAACATAATCATCAATAAAGTTTTTAGCCGTGTTTAAGGTAAATTCTTTTACGGCACTATTTAACGTTTTGGTAGAAATAAATAATAAATTGGCGTAGTCTTTTACATTTCTGGTTTTTGTAAAATTATTCTCTACCAAACTTTTAAACTGATCAAAAGTATAAAACTGTTTCGACTTGTTTTTTGGAATGTAATTATCAGGAGATTTACGTTCTAACTTTAATAAATACAAATCTAGAAACGCCGCCATAATATTACGATGCGCAAAACTATTCTCTAGTGCAATTTCCGATTGCAATTGATGTATTAGATTCTCATTGTCTATTTTATTTTTAAAAACAGGAGAAGACAAATGGTAATTGTATAAATTAGAAATTAAATTAATAGAAGATTTAGAGAAATAATTCATCAGAAACTCTTCTGTAAAAATTATTAAAAAACCTTGGTATGTTGCATTTCTTTGAAAGGAATGTACTTGTCTTTTCGCTATTTTAAGAACCGTACCTTCTTCAACCTTATAATCCTTTAAATCAATTTGATGAGTGCCAGTTCCTTTTGTTACAATTAGCAAGGCAAAAAATGCAATTCTATGTGGCTGCCTTGGTTCATGATCTTCAATGCTATCTAACCTTTCAAATAAATCTGATAAGTTTAAAAGCTCAAAAATGCTTTTACGATTTTTTCCTTGAAAGGCTATGTTTGGAATGTTTTTCAAACGATTACTTTAATATTTTAAATAAACAAGATTTGCAAAAGTAAAATTACAAATTCCTATTTTATGGTTTCAAATTGTTAATATACTCTAACGAAGTTAGTTTTTTAAGACTAAAAGTCAAAATACAAAACATTTAATTTTTCAAATCAGCTTCTAAAATTGTATCCACAGAATACTTTAATCAATTTAAAGATTAATTAAAACCAGTTTTTGAAGCTATTTCCTGCTTGGAATTTATCTTTAGCGAAGTCGAAAGACTATATCTTTTTTTCGTACCTCTAAAAAGAATGCCGTAGCAATCAGGGCTAGACTAGTTTGATAACTTTAACGAACAACAGAATATTTGTGTACCTTTTAAATATTATTTTGTAAACTGTAACAATCTCTTTACCCTTCATTTAGCTAAAATTTTGTTATATAACAAAAAAAGAAGCTATAGAAAGATTGGGTATATTTCATTTAATTAGAAACTACTTTCAAACCAACAATAGAAATTATTAAAGTCGAAATAAAAAACAAACGCCAAAAAGTAGCAGGTTCTTTAAAAATGAAGATTCCCACAAGTACGGTTCCTATTGCTCCTACTCCTGTCCAAACTGCGTATGCCGTTCCAATTGGTAATTCTTGCGTTGCCTTTACAAGTAAAACCATACTTAAAGACAAACAGGCTAAAAAACCTACATACCAAAATGTAGCTTCTGTACCCGTGCTTTCTTTGGCTTTTCCTAAACAAGTAGCAAAAGCGACTTCAAAAAGTCCGGCAATAATTAATAATATCCAATTCATATTTAATTTTTTGTTTTTTTTTGTTTGATGATTACGATTACAAAAAGCGAACCTTTTGCTCTCTAATAAACATTATAAAAGCTAAAAGCTCAAAACACCAATTTATAGTATTTTGAGCTTTATTACTATTTAATTTTCAGAAAAACTTACTGTACTTGCTAACTACTTTTTATTGAATTTCTTCAATTTCAAAACCAGCACTTTTAACAGCCTTTATAACGCTATCTTTATCTTCATCATCTAATTTTACCTCTAAAATTTTATCATCATGTTCTAAATCTACTTTCCAAAAATCTAGGTTATCTAGATCGTTTAGCACAGGTGTTACAGATTTAATACAGCTTCCACAATGAATATTTGTTTTGTATTTTACGGTTGTCATAATTTTTATTTTTAATTTAATTTTTTATTCTTTAATCTTAAACTGTTAGAGAGTACAGAAATGGAACTCATAGACATGGCTGCACCCGCAATCATTGGGTTTAATAAAAAACCATTGATAGGATATAACGCTCCTGCCGCAATTGGTATTGCAATAATGTTATAAATAAATGCCCAAAATAAGTTCTGTTTGATGGTTTTCATGGTTTCTTTAGACAATTGAATGGCTTTAGAAATTTGTTTTAAATCGGAATGCATTAAAGTAATTCCGGCACTTTCCATGGCAATATCTGTTCCGCTTCCCATAGCAATACCTACATCTGCTTGCGCCAAAGCATGAGAATCGTTTATACCGTCTCCTGCCATCGCTACAATTTTACCTTGTGCTTGTAGCTCTTTAACAAAAGCACCTTTGTCTGCAGGCATTACATTGGCTTGATAGTTTTTTATCCCAACTTTGTTGGAAATGGCTTTTGCTGTTTGTTCATTATCACCAGTAAGCATATGAATGTCAATACCCATTTGCTGTAATTTTTGAATGCCTGCAAGCGTTGTTTCTTTTACTTTATCGGCCACTGCAATAATACCTACTACTTTATGTTGATGCGCAACATATACTACCGTTTTAGCTTCTACTTTTAATTCGTTTGCTTTTGTGTTTAAAGCAATCGGAATTGTAATCTCCTTTTGAATCATTAAACTTTCATTTCCTATATGATAATGCTCATCCTTAAACTTTGCTTCCGCTCCTAAACCTGTAATACTTAAAAAAGAATCAATACCCACAGTTTCTGTCTGTAATACTTTTAAATGTTCTACAATTGCATCTGCAATAGGATGTTCTGATTGTGTTTCTATAGCCAAAACCACTTTTTCTAGTTCGGTAGATGCTACTTTAGTATCCCAAATTAAATCGGTTACTTTTGGTTTTCCTTCTGTTATAGTACCCGTTTTGTCTAAAATTAAAGTATCAATTTTATACGCTGTTTCTAGCGCTTGTGCATCTTTAATTAAAATTCCTTGCTGTGCTCCTTTTCCAATACCTACCATTAAAGCTGTTGGGGTTGCCAAGCCTAACGCACACGGACAAGCAATTATTAAAACCGTAATGGGCGTTAATAATGCGTAGGTTAATGAAGGTTCCGGACCTAAGAAATACCATAAAACGGCCGTAATTAATGCTAAACTAATTACAACCGGAACAAAAATTCCTGCAATTTTATCTGCCATTTTTTGAATGGCTGGTTTACTAGATTGTGCTTCTTCTACTAATTTAATAATTTGAGAAAGTAAGGTTTCATCGCCAATTTTATTGGCAATAATTCTTAAAGATCCTTTTTGATTGATGGTGCCTGCAAACACTTTGCTTCCTTTTATTTTTTCAACAGGAATCGGTTCTCCAGAAATCATGCTTTCATCAATAAAAGAAACTCCTTTTTTTACTTTTCCGTCTACAGGTATTTTATCTCCTGGTTTTAAGATAATGAGTTCTCCTTTTAAAATTTCATCATATGTAATTACTTTTTCTTCTCCATTTCGAATGGCAGTTACTTTTTTAGGTTGTAAACCCATTAATTTTTTAATGGCTGAAGATGTTTTGCTTTTTGCTTTCTCTTCAAAAAAACGCCCTAATAAAATTAAGGTTATAATAATTACTGCCGATTCGAAATACACATGAGGCGTAAGTCCTTTACTTAAAAAGTATTGCGGATTTACGGTATTAAAAACACTGAATAAAAATGCAATTCCCGTACTTAATGCCACAAGTGTATCCATATTTGTGGAAAACTTCTTTAATCTTTTCCAAGCAATCGTATAAAATTCTGATCCACTATAAAACAAAACTGGTAATGCTAGCGCCATCATAATCCAGTTTTCATAAGGTATTTTCCCTTTAAGAAACATAGACATCATAAAAACTGGTATCGAAAATATGGCCGCGAAAATCAACTTCTTTTTAAGGGAAATCAACCTTTTCTTCTCTAATATTTCAAATTCTTTTTTAGTGTCTTTGCTATTTCCTGTAATTAGTTTAAAACCTATTTCCTTTACTTTTTTAGAAATTGTTTCAAGTGAAATAGTACTTTCATCGTACTTTATGGTTACCGATTGATTTGGATAGTTTACAGCAACTTCCAAAATACCTTTCTGTGGTTTTAGATACGACTCTATACTGATTGCACACGAAGCACAAGTCATTCCAGCTACTTTATATTGTTCTTTCATGCTATCATCAATTTATTGTACCACAAAATTACAGTTACTATTTTCATAAAGTGTTACACAATTTCTACAATCATTTATATAATTATGATATGTCGATTTTTAACTTTAAAAAGCGTCTAACGATTGATGCTTGGGATCTTTTATTTTTTTAAACTGAGAAGGAGACATGCCGGTTTCTTTTTTAAACTGAGCAGAAAGGTGTGCCACACTGCTATAATTCATTTGAATGGCAATTTCTGACAGTGTATATTCTTTGTAAAAAAGGAGTTCTTTTACGTGCTCTATTTTTTGTTTTAAAATAAATTTCTCAATAGTAATTCCTTCTACAGAAGAAAAAAGTTTGCTAAGTGAAGCGTATTCATGTTGTAATTTATCCGCAATAAAATCAGAAAAATTAATGATTAAAGGTTCTTTAGAATGATGAATTTGCGCTACGATTAGCGCTTTAATTTGAGTTATAATTTTTTGATTCTTATCTTCTAACAACTCAAAACCTCTTTCTTTTAATCGCTTACTCAATACTGCTTTTAGCGTATCATTTATTTCTGAATTACTTTCTAATTTACCCAATTGAATATCCTTAACAGATATTTTTAAATCTTCACTAATTTCTTTTACCACGTCTATACAACGTGGGCAAACCATGTTTTTAATGTAAATAACGTTTGTGTCCATTTTAAAATTTTAAAAATCAATTGAATCTTTTTGAGAATTCTTTTATTCGTTTGTAAAGTTTCTTAAATCTTTATTAGCTCCATAAATTACTAAAATATCATTTTCATCGAGAACGGTATCTGGAGCAATCACACCTTGTACTTGTTCTTCATTTCTAGAACGTCCTACAATACTTCTTACTTTTGTTTTTTTAATGGTGGTTAAGGCTAAAATATTATATTTTCTACGTAGCTGAATTTCCCTAATAGTGCTACCAATGTATCTTGTAGGAATATTTACTTCTATAATACTAAAATCTGCACTTAACTCAAAAGAATCTACCACATTTGTTAAACATAATTTTTTTGCCCATCGCTCTGCAGATTCTTCTTCTGGATGCACAATTTCTTCTATACCAATAGCATTTAAAACTTTTTCATGTAAAGGATTAATTGCTCTACTAATTAATCGTTTTACTTGCAAATTTTTAAACAATGCCGTGGTCATTACATTGGCACCTTGGTCTTCTCCAAAGGCAATAATAACAACATCAGTATCGCTTAAAGGCAAACCAGAAACAGTAGATTCATCCGTAGAATCCATACAAATAGTATGAGATATTCTTTCTTTATACAGTTCTACTTTGGCCATATTGTTATCTATCCCTATAACCTCATTTCCTTGAGTGGTTAATTTTTCTGCTAACGGCGCTCCAAAATTTCCTAATCCTACAATAATATACTTCATAATTTTAGTTTATTGTTATTTCTTCGCTTGGATAGCGATAATTTTTATGTTTAATTTTTTTGAAAACTGCTACCATTATAGAAAGCATACTTACTCTTCCAATAAACATAATGGCAATTATAACTAATTTACTAGCAATACCAAAGCTAGCCGTAATTCCTAAACTTAACCCCACGGTACTATAGGCAGAAAAACTTTCGAAAGCGATCTTTAATAATCCTAATTCTGGATTAAACATGGTGATAAGCATAATTCCAGAACCTATTACAAATAAGGAAAGCGCAATGGTTGCAAATGCTCTTTTAACAGAAATATCAGCAATTTCTCTTCTGTATACTTCTATCCTATTTTTTCCTTTTGCTAAACTTAATATATTTAAAATTGCAATGGCAAAAGTACTTGTTTTAATACCACCTCCGGTGGATGCAGGTGAAGCCCCAATCCACATTAATAAAAATGTAATCATTATTGTTGGAGATGCTAGTGCATTCATATCTACGGAGTTAAAACCGGCTGTTCTAGGCGTTGTTGCTATAAATAAGGCATTTACCATTTTCCCGAAAAGAGAATGTTCTTCTAACGTATTATGATATTCTATAATAAAGAAAAGTATAAATGCAATACCTGTAAGAGAAAAAGTGGTAATTAAATTAATTCGACTATTAATTTTTAACACCCAAGGTTTATAAGCTTTTCTGTATGTTTGAAATCTAAAAAAATTTAGAATTACATGTTTTAAATATTTTAAAAGATTTACAACAATAGGAAACCCTAAACTCCCCATAAAAAACGTTGCAATTATAACCAATTGTAACGGGTAATTAAAACGAAAACCAACTTCATAAATACTATTACTTAATGTAGAAAAACCAGCATTACAAAAAGCAGAAATAGCATGAAATATGGAGAAAAACAATTTGTCTACAAAATTGGTTACTAATTTATCTCCTAAAGAGACATAAATAAGCAAGGCAGCAATTAACTCTACCGTTGCAGTAATTACAATAATGTTTTTTAAAGTATTAAAAACCCCTCCAATTCTTTGCGAATTTGTCATTTCAGTTAATGTCAATTGATTTTCATAAGTACTTCCTCCTTTAAAAAAGTAACTAAAATAACTGGCAAAAGTTAAAATTCCCAAACCACCTATTTGAATAAGAATAAGAATAATAGATTGTCCGAAAATAGTAAAATAAGTTCCTGTATTAACCACGGCTAAACCTGTTACACAAACAGCACTTGCAGACGTAAATAAGGCATCAATAAAAGATAAACCATTGTAAGTGGCCTTTGGCATCATCAATAATAATGAGCCTAGAAAAATAATGGTTAAAAAACTTAAAATAAATAACTGAGCAGGATTTAAATAAATTCTGTTTAAATTTAATTTAAGTTCAGAAAATTCTCTAATAAATGATAAAATAACGGCTAAAACAAGCCACATTGGGTTGTCTAAAACTAAATCTGTCTGAAAAGATTCTCCAACAAACAAATACATGTAAAAGATGCATAAAGAATACACCACCGAAAGAAAATCAAATACCGCTACATTTCTTTTTAAGAGATGAGGTCTTTCAAAATAACGTACAAAAGTAGACATTAAGCCCAATGCAATTACGATAAAATAAAACACATCTATAAGTTGTTGTACAAAAATAGTTTGATCAAAACCAAAATGAAATATAAAAGCAAACAATCCTAAAACGCTTGCCCAAAATGCCGTTTTATATATTTTTTTGAGAACAAAATTCATTCGGTAAAAGTAGTCTTCATTATTAATATTCTTCTTAACTTTTTATTAGTTTTTTTTAGTAATTCCTTGCATTACAAAATTCTAAAAAAATATTAGCTATTAATATCTAAAACGTATTTTCGTTCTGCTATTTTTATCAATATCATTTATTATTCGCTTAGATAATTAAACGTACACCACCCAATTCTTCAATTTTATAAGGAAAACGATCTCCAGGAGAACCAATAAACATAAAATTAATAGGAATTTTCCACTTTTTAGACAGACTAGCAATTAATTCTGGAGAGAAAACACCTTCTTCAATTATAAATTCAATTGCAATTTCAGGATATTCTCTATCTAAAAAATCTACTTCTTGCTTAAGTTGTTTGGGCATTACATTATCTTTATTCGCAACAAATACCAACTTTAACTTTTTTGTATGTTCATTATTAGATATGTATAACATTACTTGGTTTAAATTTGCAATATTATCTCCTTTGGTAAAAAAAACAAACTCCTGAGAATTAATTTTATCAATGACAGAAAGTAGTTTTCTATCCGTATTTAATACTGCTTTTCTAAAAGGATCGAAAACCGAATGCATTATTTTTAGTAAAACTTTCAGTAATAAAATTCTATTTAGCATAATGCTGATAAAAATAATAGAAGGAATAAAATACTCTAAAAACACGGATAAGTTACTAGGTAAACCATCTTTTGGTTCCATACTAATATTACCTACTAAAGCAAAAATAACAGCAGTAATTGCAACTGCAATAGCAAACCAACTAGCCCTTTCCGGACGAGGTAAACTAGATCTTTTTACTTTCAATAAAACATTACCAATTCCAAAAAGAGCCATTACAGATAAAAACGAAATGGTATAAACACCTGCTAAAAGTTTTACGTTTCCGTTGGTAATAAGTAAAACAGAGATTGTTAAAAGTAAGAAAACAATAATAATACGATATGAACTACCTTTTTTGTTTTTCTTTAGAAAGTACTGAGGTAAAATACGATCTAAGGCCATACGTTCTAACAAACCAGAAACCCCAACAAAACTAGTAAGCACTGCTCCACTTAATACTAAAAAGGCATCAATAGCAATTAAAATAGCCAACCAATTGCCACCAACATGAGAAGCCATTTCTATTAATAATGTATTTTGATAAGCATCACTTTGCAACAAGGGCATAGCAAATAAAGACAATGCAAACAAAGCTGCTAAAGGGTTGATCACACTTACTACAATCCACATATTTTTTAGTGTTTTAGGAAAAACACCTTTTTCTTGTTCCTCTACAAAATTGGCGGAACTTTCAAAACCAGAAACCCCTAACATGGAAGCTGCAAAACCTAGAAAAATAGCATTTGTTATACTCCCTCCAGTAGTTGGTAAATGCCAATTTTCTATAAAAATATCAAAACCACTATTTAATAAAAAGAAAATGATAAAAACACTTAGTAGTGCAAAAGAGGCTAAATGAAAAAGGAAAATTCCGATAGCAACCTTTGCCGATTCCGAAACTCCACCTATGGTTAGTACTCCAAAAAAAGTTAGTAATATAATAGTGGCTATAATTATAGGTATTGAAGGAATTAAATGATGCAGATAATGAATGGCTTCATTGGCAGAAATTACTGCTGTAGCCATATAAGATAACAAGGTTAATGTAGCCGCAAAAGAAGCCATAGATTTACTTGTTGTGTTTAATAAAGCGTTATAAGCACCTCCGTTTAAAGGCAATGCTCCCACCACTTCTCCGTATATTTTCCTGAATAAAAAGAGCACTAATGATACAATAAGCAAGGTTACCCAAGCATATTGACCTGCAAAAGCAATCGCTAGCGCAGACACATATAAAACAGATGAACTTATATCATTTCCACAAATAGCTGTAGATGCTAAAACAGATAATTTTTTATGCTTTTTCATTGAAAATCCTTCTTAATATTTAAGATTTTATTTGAATTATAATTTAATTTATTTATAAAACCAAGATCTAAATTAATACTTATTTAAGATTCCATTACTGACATAAATCAGCATTCTAAAAACAAGTTTAAAAGAGACTATAAAGTTATTTTATTATCCTTTAGAAACAAACAATATTAGCAGAACAAATAAAGATTTCACATTCTAATAACTATAAAATAGAACTTTAACTATTTATCAAAAAAGTGTACCAAATTTTATGTAATTTTGATAATTAGTGTCATTTAAGTACTAATGAATTTAAAAAACATTTTTTTAATTAATTTTGTATTTAACTGCTACTAAAATGAGATTTTAACGCTTTTACTAAAAGTTTATATATTTCTCTATCCAGTACATTAAAACACCTAAAAACGAATTAATTGCTACATTTTATAGACGTCATATTACCCATTCCTATTCAGAGAACGTTTACGTATTCTGTAACAGAAGAAGAAGCCAACTTTTTAAAAAAAGGAATGCGTGTTGCAGTTTCTTTTGGAAAATCTAAAATGTATTCTGCTTTAGTTTTTAACATTCATCAAACTAAACCTGTTTTATACGAAGCCAAAGAAATTCATCAGATTTTAGATGAAGTTCCTTTGGTAAATGAATTGCAACTAAAACATTGGCAATGGATTTCTACTTATTATATGTGTTCTATGGGAGACGTGTATAGAGCGGCATTACCATCTGCCTTTTTGTTAGAAAGTGAAACCATTATCAATAAAAATGAAGCATTTTCTGACGAATCTATTTTAGCAGATGATGAATTTTTAATTTTTGAAGCCTTACAACATCAATCTCAATTGACTATTCATCAAGTTGTAGCAATTTTAGGAAAACAAAAAGTAATGCCTATTATAAATTCTTTAATCAAAAAAGAGGCAATTACCATTAAAGAAGAAATTTACGAACAATACAAGCCAAAATTGGTAAAATATGTTCGCTTACATCCAGATTATGCTTCGGATGATTCTTTAGGAAAACTATTAGAAGAGTTATCTAGAGCAAAAAAACAACGAGAAGCAGTTTTAGGATTTTTTCAATTATCAGCTTCTAAAAAACCTATAAAAGCAAAAGAGTTAGAAGAAAAAGCAAGTGTTTCTGCTTCCATTTTAAAATCTTTAGTTGATAAAAACATCTTTGAGTTTTACCACATACAAACCGATAGAATTCAGTTTAAAGGAGACACAAACGATTTAAAAAAGCTGAATGAGTTTCAAGAAAAAGCGCTATCTGAAATTAAAGAAACTTTTAAAGAAAAAGATGTTACACTTTTACATGGAATTACCAGTTCTGGTAAAACAGAAGTCTATACAAAATTAATTCAAGAGGTTTTAGACCAAGGAAAACAAGTATTATTCTTGTTACCAGAAATAGCTTTAACAACACAAATAATTACGCGTTTACAGTTTTATTTTGGTGAACAAATTTCTGTATTTCATTCTAAATATTCTATGAATGAGCGAGTAGAAGTTTGGAATAATGTATTAGAAAACCAACCAAAAGCACGCATTGTTTTAGGCGCACGTTCTTCTATATTTCTACCCTTTTCTAACTTAGGTTTAATTGTGGTGGATGAAGAACACGAAACTTCTTACAAACAATTTGAACCTTCTCCAAGATATAATGCACGAGATTCCGCTATTGTTTTAGCCAAAATTCATAAGGCAAAAATATTGTTAGGTTCTGCTACTCCTTCTTTAGAAACCTATTTTAATGCGCAACAAAAAAAATATGGCTTTGTTGAATTAAATCGTCGTCATGGAAATGTGCAATTGCCAAAAATTGAATTGATCGATGTAAAAGAAAAGCAGCGCAAAAAAGAAATGAAAGGTCATTTTTCTGACAGATTACTTCAATTAATTCAGGAAGCTTTAGACCTAAAAGAACAGGTGATTTTATTTCAAAACCGACGTGGATTTTCTCCTGTTGTAGAATGTAAAACATGTGGTGTTTCTCCTCAATGCCCAAATTGCGACGTGAGTTTAACCTATCATAAATTCAGACATGAATTACGCTGCCATTACTGCAATTATCAAAGATCCATGCCTAACAGTTGTGGTGCCTGCGGAAGCAATACTTTAGACAATAAAGGTTTTGGAACCGAACAAATAGAATTAGAATTAACCACCTTATTTCCCGATTTTAAAATCGGAAGAATGGATTTAGATACCACACGTGGAAAATATGGTTATCAAAAAATTATTGGAGCTTTCGAAGCCAAAGAAATAGATGTATTAGTGGGTACGCAAATGCTTTCTAAAGGTTTAGATTTTGAAAACGTTACGCTAGTAGGAATCATAAATGCAGATTCTATGCTTAATTTCCCCGATTTTAGGGCGCATGAACGCGCTTATGATATGATGGTGCAAGTTTCTGGACGTGCAGGTAGAAGTAAAAAACAAGGAAATGTAGCTATACAAACTTACAATCCGCATCATCAAATATTACAACAAGTTTCTACTACAAATTATGCAGAAATGTATAAAGAACAGTTACAAGAACGCTGGCAATATAAATACCCTCCTTATTACAGGTTGATAAAAATAACTTTAAAACACAAAGACTTTAATAAAGTAGATAGTGGTGTTAATTGGTTGTTTAAAGCGCTATATACTTCTTTTGGAGAAAATGTATTAGGCCCTACAGCTCCAGCTGTTTCTAGAATTAGAAATCAATATATTAAGAATATTGTCATTAAAATTCCGCCAAAACAAAATTTAGCACAAACAAAAAAACAACTTCAAAAAATCAAAGATACTTTTGAAGCTGTTAAAGATTTTAGACCTATTCGGTTTATTACGGATGTGGATGCTTATTGATTTAGTTGGCAGTGCACTGTTGGCAGTATACAGTCTTAGTTTTCAGTAACTTACTAACTGCCCACTGCAACTGAATACTGAAAACTTTCCCTAATAATTTCTATATTGTTTCGTCTCTTCAAAAACGTGTTCTAGAATTTTTTTATCAATTTCGTCAAAAACAAGACCTCTACGTTTCATAACTACTTCTGCAACTTCAAAAACTTTATTGGTTTTATATTCTGTATATCCAGATGCTCCTCCCCAACTAAAAGACGGAACAAAATTTCTTGGAAATCCGCTTCCAAAAAGATTTGCACTGACTCCTACTACAGTTCCTGTATTAAACATGGTATTAATTCCACATTTAGAATGATCTCCCATCATTAAACCACAAAATTGTAAGCCTGTTTTTGCAAAACGCCCCGTTTCGTAATCCCATAATTTAACTTCTGCATAGTTGTTTTTTAAGTTAGAATTGTTAGTATCTGCACCTAAATTACACCATTCTCCTAAAACAGCATTCCCTAAGTATCCATCGTGTCCTTTACTTGAATATCCAAATAAAACAGCATTGCTTACTTCTCCTCCTACTTTGCAATAAGGACCTAAAGTTGTTCCTCCATATATCTTGGCACCCATTTTTAAAACCGCATGTTCACACATTGCAAATGGGCCTTTAACAGCACTGTTTTCTAAAATTACAGCATCTTTACCAATATAAATTGGTCCGGAAGAAGCATTTAAAGTTGCAAAAGTAATTTCTGCACCTTGTTCTATAAAAATATTTTCTTTATTGATGCATCTCGTTCCTTCTGGTATTGGCTCAGATTCTCTTCCTTCTGTAATTAAATCGAAATCTTGCTGAATAGCCTTATCATTTAAAGAAAAAATATCCCAAGTATTTTTAACTTGTATCAAATCTTCTTCAAATTCTATTTGCGTGTATTCATCAAAATTCACTTCTTCTTGAGAATCTGACGTATAAAAGGCAATTACATCTTCACCTTTAAAAATAGCTTCGTATTTTGATAAATTCTTTACTTTTTCAACCAAACTGTCTGTCGGACAAAAAGAAGCATTTATTAAAATATTTTCTTCCATTTCTACCATCGGATATTTTTCTTCTAAATATTCCTCCGTAATTGTAGTAGTGGTTAAACCTAAATGCATTTCCCATTTTTCTCTAATGGTTAAAATTCCTATTCTAATATCTGCAACAGGTCTTGTATATGTAAAAGGTAATAGCGCGTTTCTAACATCGCCATCAAATAGAATGTAATTCATTTTTTCTTTTTTGAAGTCGGACAAATTTACTTTAAAATAGGCACAAAAAAAACCCGTTCTATTAATTAGAATTGGTTTTTATCAACTTAAAAAAATAACACCTTTTTTTACACTTTTATAAATTTTTTTTTTCAGAATAGTTTTCTTAGATCATTTAATTTTTGTTTACAGACCTAATAGTCATAATTTTCTCTATACAAAAACAAATAATCCGTAATAATTATATATCTTAACTAAAAAATATTTAATAATTTTTAATAAGTACTGTTTTTTATTTAATAAAGTAAATAAAATGATATTTTCGCCTATCAGAAATAAAAACAAAAAATAAGAATTTTAAAATATTAAAGGCTTGTTACTTAAAGCACAAAACTAAATTATGAATAAACATTTTAAATATATACAAGAATCACAAGTAAAAATTATGGAGTTAATGAAACCATCTAACTCTAATTTTAGTGGTAAAATTCATGGAGGGTATATTTTAAATTTGATGGATCAGATTGCTTTTGCTTGTGCGTCCAAACATTCTGGAAATTATTGTGTAACGGCTTCTGTTAATAAAGTAGATTTTTTAAACCCTATAGAAGTTGGCGAATTGGTAACCATGAAAGCTTCTATTAATTTTACAGGAAGAACCTCTATGGTGGTTGGTTTGCGTGTAGATTCTGAAAACATTAGAACGGGAGAAACCAAACATTGTAATTCTTCTTATTTTACAATGGTTGCTAAAGACGATAATGGTAAAAGTACGCCTGTTCCTGGAATTGTATTAACTACAAAAGATGAAGTAAGACGGTTTGCCAGAAGTATTACTAGACAAAATGAAGGAAGACATAGAACTTCTCGTTTTAACAGTAATGTATTTGAAATTGAAGATTACATCCATTTGTTAGAAGAGAGCAATGCTAAGGTTGATTTAAAATAAACAAAAAAGCTACTGACTAAAAAGTATTAAACCTTTTCATACAGAACTCGTTTCAGTATCTTATCTCCTTATATTGTAATTATATATGAAGAAAATTTAAAATAAATTCAGGCTGACAGAAATTTCACTTTTAAGGCCAAAAAAAACCGAGTAAAATAAATTTACTCGGTTTTTTAATATTTTAAAATACGTTTATCTTCTACTATAATTAGGAGATTCTTTCGTAATTACAACATCATGAGGATGGCTTTCATTAATTCCGCTTGCGGTAATTCTTATAAAACGACCTGTTTCTTTTAAAGTTTCCACATCTTTTGCTCCACAATAGCCCATTCCTGCACGTAAACCTCCAATAAATTGGTGAATACTTTCAGATAATTCTCCTTTGTAAGGAACACGACCTACAATACCTTCTGGAACTAGTTTTTTAATATCATCTTCTACATCTTGAAAGTATCTATCTTTAGAACCTTTTTTCATCGCTTCTACAGATCCCATACCTCTATAAGATTTAAATTTTCTTCCTTCGTAAATAATAGTTTCTCCTGGAGATTCTTTGGTACCGGCTAATAAAGAACCTAACATTACAGAATCTGCACCAGCAGCCAATGCTTTTGGGATATCTCCTGTATAACGAATTCCTCCATCTGCAATTACCGGAACTCCACTTCCTTTAATAGCTGCCGCCACTTCTAAAACTGCAGAAAACTGAGGGAAACCTACTCCCGCAACAATTCTGGTTGTACAAATAGAACCTGGTCCAATACCTACTTTTACAGCATCGGCGCCTGCTTCTACTAAATATTTAGCTGCAGCTCCTGTTGCAATATTACCAACAACTACATCTAAATTAGGAAATTTTGCTTTTACTTCTTTTAAAACCATTACCACACCTTTGGTATGCCCATGTGCAGTATCTATAATTACAGCATCTACACCAGCATTTACTAAAGCTTCTGCTCTATCTACGGCGTCTGCAGTAACACCTAATGCAGCTGCAACTCTTAATCTACCAAAAGAATCTTTGTTAGCAATTGGTTTCTGAGTTACTTTGGTAATATCTCTAAAAGTAATTAATCCCTTTAATTTATAATTTTCATCAACAATTAAAAGCTTTTCTATTTTATAATTCTGAAGTATTTTTTCTGCATCGCTTAAAGAAGTACCAACAGAAGCTGTTACTAGATTTTTGCTAGTCATTACTTCTATAATTGGTCTTTGGCTATCGTGCTCAAAACGTAAATCTCTATTGGTAACAATTCCTTTTAAGATGCCATTGTCATCAACAATAGGAATTCCTCCAATACCATGTTCTTTCATATTGGCTTTTGCTTCAGAAACCACAGCTGTTAAAGGCAACGTAACCGGATCTAAAATCATTCCGCTTTCAGCTCGTTTTACTTTTCTAACTTCTTTCGCTTGTTGCTCAATCGTCATGTTTTTATGTAAAACACCAATACCACCTTCTCTTGCAATAGCAATTGCTAAAGCAGATTCTGTAACGGTATCCATGGCTGCAGATGCAATTGGTACGTTAATAGTAATGTTTCTTGTAAATTTTGTTTGAATACTTACTTCTCTTGGAAGTACTTCGGAAAAGGCAGGGACTAAAAGAACGTCGTCATATGTTAATCCTTCTCCTAAAATTTTGTTGTCGTGTGCTGTCATGTTGCAATTAAGGTATAATTGCGTGCAAATTTACAATTAATAAATGAATTTTTATGTTAAATGAACGTTAGATTTTTTACCACTAACTACTTGCTTTAAAATAATAAATATAGAAACGGTATAAGTTGCCGTCATAAAAAAACCAGAAATCATAATTACATACTTCATAAAGTATAGCTCTTTCCACAATAAATAAATTCCTCCAAAAGTAAGAACCAAAGAAAAGAAAGGCTCTATCATTAAAAATAGTTTCAACCTTTTAGAAATATCTGTGGTAGACAATATTAAAGCAAGCATAAAGAAAATTACTGAAAGCGATAAAATATGACTGTGAACTGTGGTCATTATTTCACCTTCCGATTTTTTGAACATCATTTTAGTAGCGTTTTCATCTTCTTCATTTCCTAAATAACGTTGCTCTATTCCTTTAGGGTTTGCGTTGGTAGTAGATCTTACAAAAGAAATTCCGCTATAAAAACCAATACTTAGAGTACAAATAAAAGCAATGATTAATAATTTAATTTCTTTAGGAAATTGATAAATAAGACCTTTTAAAACCATTATAATACTTTGTTTATATGTAAAATTTCTAGACTATGTAAAAACTGATTCACAGCAATTGTCATAGAACTAGCAGAAATGGTTGCGCCAGAAATTGCAATGATGTCTTGTTCGTATTGCAAACTGTCTGAAGATTTTTTTCCAATAAATTGTTTCAACCAACGTTTGCTGCCAATTTCGCCACCATAATCTTCTCGATACACTAAAACCTTTGTTTTTGCAATAATTAAGTTTTTATCCAATAAAACTAAATAATCAAACTCATCTGTTTTACTTGGAGCCTTGTCTATATATGCGTATCCAATTAGTTTAGAATTACTTTCTATTTTAAAAAGATGATCCTCTCCAATTTTTTTTCCTAACTGATTATTAACGGAATCGTTAATTTTAATTAATTTTAATTGAAAATCCTCAACTTCAAAAGTGCTGTTAATTTCTTTATTTACTTTTTTTAAAAGCTTGTTTGGTAAAGAAAAAGAAAACAATAGAAAACTTAGTCCTATTAGTAATAATGAAAAAAATCTTTTTAAAATCATTTTGCAAAAATAATTAGAATTAATCTAAATAAAAAGAAAAGCCAATTCAAATTAAAAATTAGAACTGGCTTCACTACATTTAATAAACTATTTTTTTAGAACCAAACTCCTATACCAAAGTTTAACTGTCCTACAGATTTGTAACCTGCAACTGCATTATCTTTTATTTGGTAATCTCCTTTAACAACTGCTCCTGGTGCTATTTTATAACTTAAACCGAAAGTCCATTCTTGTCTGTCATAACTTAAATCTTTTGCTAAAGTTCCATCTACAGAAGCTTGTGTATCAAAATCTTCGAATCTTACAAAACCAAATAATTGTTGTCTTTTATTTTGAGGTAATAGATTATATGCAGCTTCTAAATAATATCCTTGTAAAGCACTACCTAATTTAGATCCTGTTGCATTATTATAGGCTTCTGTATCTGATAAACTTCCATGAATAAACTGACCTCTAGCCGTAAAACGTTGGTATGCATAACGAGCGTCTAAACCAATCATAGCAAGACCTACATCTGCGCCATCTATATCTTCTACATCGGCAGGAGATTGTGTTCTACCTGCATAACCAGACAATCCTAAACGTAAACCTGGTACTCCATAATAATCTAATTTTCCAGAGAAATTTACATTATTCATGGTAGATTTTGCTCCTTTTTGTCTTCCGCCTCTTAATCCGTTGCTTCCACCAATATTTCCTCCTGTAATATTACCGTTTCCGTCTGATGTTGTTGAAGAAAAGCCATTAAATAAATACGCTTGGTAACGTAAAGATGCTTCATTATATCTACCAGAAACTCCTACTCCTAACTCTCTCCAAGTAGTTGGAATGATAGAACCATCTATACTTGGTCTTTCTACTCCATTAAAAGTTGTAGGTTCATGATATTCATTGATAATTCCCATTGGAACTAACATTAAACCAGCTCTTAAATTTACATTATCGCTCACTGAATATTGCAAAAAAGCTTGTTCTACATAAACTTCGTTAACATGTTCGAATTCTACTTCTGTAATAAATTGAGTTCTATCGTCAAATTTATATCCGAATAATAAAACCAAACGTTGCACGTCTAATTCTGCATTACTATTTTCTTTTCTATTATAAGTTAATTCTCCATAACCACCAACTGTAACTCCTTTTGTATTAATGTTACCATTTAATATACGTTGTGCCGTATTTACTTGGTAGTTTGGATTGTTAATGGAATCTTGTTGTGAGTTTTGAGCTGAAATACCTATAGTTGAAGCTACAACAATTGCAAAAGTTAAAAACTTTTTTTTCATTTTATTTAGATTAAATATAAATAGTTAAATAATTTCCGTGCAAATATAACTTTCATTTTTACTTACACAAATCTTATTTAGATTTAATTTAAACAAATCAAATAAACA
Source organism: Polaribacter sp. Z014 (assembly GCF_023555435.1). Classification (NCBI taxonomy): domain Bacteria; kingdom Pseudomonadati; phylum Bacteroidota; class Flavobacteriia; order Flavobacteriales; family Flavobacteriaceae; genus Polaribacter; species Polaribacter sp. Z014. Next base: position 44,483 of record NZ_JALCZP010000016.1, on the reverse strand, counting down.
ACAATAATTAACTTTAAATCAACGAGTAATCTATAAATTTTTCAAATAAGAAATAACCGCTTTTCTAATATCAAAAGAAATTTCTGATTGCTTAGGGATATATACAGAAAGTACTTCTTTATTTTCTTTGGATAAAAAAGGAATATCAAAACCTTTTAATAAATAATCAGAAAAGGCAACGCTATAGGTTTTATTAATGTTTAATTCTTCGTTTTTAATCAACCACTTCTCTCCTATTTTTTCAGCATTAAAACACTGTAAATAAGCACCTGTACCTTTTGCTTTATTACCATAATCTAACACTCTTTTTAGTAGCCCTCCTTTTATTTTAACTTTTAAAATTGCTCCACCATAAGGCAACACTCTAAAAATATCTACAGGTGTTATATGCCCACTCAATTCATCATCAATTCTTATAGAACCGCCATTTACAAGAGCACAGTCCACTTTATCATTATAAGCAAAAGACATAGATTGGGTAATGATTTTTCCTAAATTTGTTTGTGTACTTCTAATTGGAGCATCTCTTCCGTCTAACGGTGTTTTAGCTTCAAAAATAACTTCCTCTGGATTTTTTATAATCTCAGTAATTTTTGAAGTTAAAATTGTTTGCCATTTATTTACAATTTTGGCTACTTTTTCATCCGGTTTAACGGTAGCATTGATTTCTTTTAATTCTGATGTAACCACCGCTTTCTTTGTTTTCTTATCATAAGAAATTCGATGAATATAAACTGTCTTTGCGTTGGCATCTGCTTTAGAAATTTGCACATTTTCAACAAAATCATTACTATTAGTATGCTCATGTCCTCCCATAATTAAAGGTAAGTCTGGAATTATCTTTGCAATTCTTTTGTCATCTTCTAAAGCTACATGCGTTAACCCAAAGACCACATCTACAGAATCTTTTATAGCTGCATAAGAGGCTCTTGCTTTTATAAACATACTTCCATATTCTACAAAATCCTTTGGATTGGATGGAATACAAACACTTATAAAACCTACTTTTATTTTGGTACCATCTTCATCTGAAAATTCTTTGATAAAAGTTTCTCCCACATGCTCTTTATGACCATTAACTTCTTTGTAAAAAGGAATTGCAGCCTCTTTTGTTTTTAATTTTACGTTGGCAGAAATCCAAGGAAAATTACTTTCGTTTAATCTTTTTTGAAGGGCCACTTTAGAAACATCAAACTCATGGTTTCCAAAAGCAACCAAATCGAAGTTCATGGCATTCATTACTTCTACCATTTGTTTACCTTGAATTCTTTCTCCATCAATTTTAATGGTTCCTAATAAAGACGGATTTAAAAAATCCCCAGCCATAAAAAGCATGGTGTTTTTATTTTCTTCTAATAATTGTTTGTGTACCGTTTCTACTCTTGCCATTCCGCCGAATTCTCCTCCTTGGATTGGTGCAATTTCGTACACATCATTTAACTGTAAAAAAGTAAAGTTTATTTTATGATCATCTTTAGAGCAAGATGCTAAAATTGTGATTCCTAAAAAATATAAAAATAGCTTTGATAATTTCATGTCTGAATTCTTTTTGATGCAATATATAAAATAAGAAATATTCTGAAAGTAATTTATTTTTACATATTATAGATACGTTTAAATTAAAAATAAGCATCGTTTTTATTCATTTCCTATTTTGTTTCGATGGGTTAATCCCCAATCTCTCATTGTTTCAATTACTTTATCTAATGATTTTCCGTAATCCGTAAGGCTATATTCAACAGAGACAGGCATAGCGTTAAATACCTCTCTGTTTATTAATCCATTTATTTCTAACTCCTTCAATTCCTTGGATAACATTCTTGGGGTTATTCCTTCAATTTGGCGCTCTAATTCTTTAAATCTATGAACTTTAAAAGATAGCGCTATAATAATTGGTAATCTCCATTTTCCTCCAATTATGTCTATAACATCTCGAACAGGAAGAATAAATTTTTTACATTCTGTTGGCGTATATATATTCATTTCACTCTTTTTTTTATCCATCTTTAGATTCGTCTTAATACTTTACTATACCAAAGCATATCGATATACTTTAGTATAGTAGTATACTTTATATAGCAAATTTAACATAAATTTGTTCATAATAATCAAAGAATATTAAAATGAAAAAAACATTAATTTTAAGTTATACTCCAAGAGATAATTCCAATACAAAAAAAATGCTTGATTTCTTTATAGAAAACAATCAAAACAAAACAGAAATAACATTTGTTGATTTAGCAGAAGAAGCTCCAGATTTATTATTAAAAGAAAATTTGAATCTTTATGTAAATAGAAATTTTGGTGGTGTAGCACTTACGGATGAACAACAGAAAATTTTAGCCAAAAATGATAAAATGATGCAACAATTATTGGATACAGATTATGTTGTTTTGGCGAGTCCGATGTACAATTTTTCAATTCCTGCAACAGTTAAAGCTTGGTTTGATGCTGTCATACAAGCTGGAAAAACTTTTGGATATACAGAAACTGGTGTTCAAGGATTCTGTAAAAATACAAAAGCTTTGATATTAATGACAAGTGGAAGTGATTTTGGAATGGAACCTTATAAAAGTGTTAATTTTGCAACTCCTTTTTTAATAACAGCTTTTGATTTTCTTGGGATTCCTGCTGAAGCTATCAATAAATTTGGTATGATACAATATGCAGACAAATCTGAACAAATGATAGCCGATGCAAAAGAAGAAATTAAAAATGTAAGTGATAAATGGTATTAATTCGAATTAATTTTGAGTTACAGAAATAGTAATAAGTTAATTAAGTGTTTCCCTTTTCAGTCTGTTGTTTTTATTCAAAAAAAAATCAGATTCTGATTAGGGAATTATGCCTTTTAGCTTACTGTTAACCTATAAAGGTAATTATTCTTTACTTATTAAAAAGTCTCTAAAGCCTTGTTATAAGCACTTTCAAAACTCATGGGTTTTAAATTTGTATCTGCTTTATGCGTGGTAAAATAACTCAATAACTTTTCTGTTGGCATATTACCAGTCAACTCATCTTTTGCCATTGGACAACCTCCATAACCTTTTATAGCTCCATCAAAACGGTTACATCCTGCTTTGTAGGCTGCATCTACTTTTTCGTGCCATTTATCTGGGGTAGTATGTAAATGTGCGCCAAATTCTATAGATGGATACTGCGGAATTAAATTAGAAAACAAATAGTCGATTACTTCTGGTGTTGAACTCCCTACAGTATCGGAAAGTGATAAAATTTTAACGCCCATAGAAGACAATTTATCGGTCCACTCTCCTACAACCTCCACATTCCAAGGATCTCCATACGGATTACCAAAACCCATAGACAAATACGCCACTACTTCTTTATTGGTTTTATCTGCAATATTTAAAATGGCATCTAACGTTTCTATAGATTCTTGTATTGTTTTATGCGTATTACGCATTTGAAAGTTTTCTGAAATAGAAAAAGGATATCCTAAATAGTCAATCTCTTCAAATACAGAAGCATCGTTTGCGCCTCTTACATTGGCAATAATTGCTAACAATTTACTTTGCGTTCTAGACAAATCTAATTTAGACAAAACAGCTGCAGTATCTCGCATTTGCGGAATTGCTTTTGGTGAAACAAAGCTGCCAAAATCAATAGTATCAAATCCTACTTTTAAGAGTGAGTTAATATACAATGCTTTTTTTTCTGTAGAAATAAAATGGCTTTTTATTCCTTGCATTGCATCACGCGGACATTCTATGATTTTTACTTTTTTCATCAATATCAAAGATAGAAATTCTAATGAAGTGGCAAAACATTTTTTAATTGATTATTACCTGCTTTTTGGTACTTTCGCTTTTCTATATGAGCCACTCAAAACATATTCTTCCAATAATCATTATTTCTCAGTTTTGTTGCACTTCTTTATGGTTTGCAAGCAACGGTGTAATGACAGATTTAGTAATCAGTTTTAACTTAAGTACTATTGCGCTAGGCTATTTAACATCTGCAGTACAATTTGGTTTTATTATGGGGACTTTAGTCTTTGCTTTGTTTACCATTGCAGACCGATTTCCCCCATCTAAAGTGTTTTTTTTCTGTGCAATTTTAGGTGCGTTTTTTAATTGGAGACTTATTTTCGATAATCAAACTTTTTTCTCGCTAATAGGTATGCGATTTCTAACTGGTTTTTTCTTGGCAGGAATTTATCCTGTAGGTATGAAAATTGCGACAGATTATTTTGATAAAGGCCTGGGTAAATCTTTAGGCTTTTTAGTTGGCGCATTGGTTTTAGGCACCGCCTTACCTCACCTATTAAAAGACATGATGCATGCATATTCTTGGAAAACAATTATTACATCAATTTCTGTTTTAGCCGCTTTTGGCGGATTATTAATGTTGCTTTTTGTACCTAACGGACCTTATAGAACTGCCGGAAAAAAGCTAGATATTACCATTTGTTTTTCCATCTTTAAAAATGTGAAATTTAGAAAAGCTGCTTTTGGTTATTTCGGGCACATGTGGGAACTCTATACCTTCTGGACTTTTGTACCTATTCTTTTAAAAATCTACGAGAATTCACATACAGACACCCAACTTAATATTCCTTTATTATCCTTTATAATTATTGGAACAGGAAGTTTAGCTTGTGTTTTAGGAGGCTATTTATCACAAAAATATGGCCCAAAAAACATTGCTTATTTAGCCTTATTTTTATCTTGTATTTGTTGTCTTATTTCTCCGTTGATGTTTCAACTAACAAATGAAAATCTATTTATTGCCTTTTTACTTTTCTGGGGAATGGTAGTTGTTACAGACTCTCCATTATTTTCTACTCTAGTTGCACAAAATGTAGCGTCAAAAAATAAAGGAACAGCATTGACTATTGTTAATTGTATTGGTTTTGCAATAACCATTGTGAGTATTCAATTAATAAGCAACTATAAAGAAATGACAGATTCTAATGCTATTTTTATGCTATTAGCCATTGGTCCTATTTTAGGATTATTTACTTTTTCTAGAAAAGAAATTCATTCGTAAGCTTAAAAACATCTCGATACAATTTTGCGAAAAGCAACATCACTTGATGTGACAATTCTATAATAAATTTAGGAACGCAAACTGTCTGGCTGAGGCATCAGATAAAAAAATATCAAGCGGAAATGATGACTTGCAGTTTTGTCATTTCTACCAAAGGGAGAAATCACATAATATTGCTCAATTTACGTTCTCCTCTTTATGAGACTTCTCCCAAAAGGTCGAAGTAACAGTTTTGTGAAGTTTTTTATAATTTCAAAAAAAAATAATTGATTCACAGTCACTTGTAAAAAAAAATCAATAGTTATAAAATTTCTTTTTCAGAAATTTTATAACTAGAACATTTTGTTTATTACACCCAAAATTACATTTTACACAAACAAAAAAAAGGATAGCAAAACTAATTGCTATCCTTATATTCTTATGTTTCTTCACCGAAATTAAAAGTGATCAATTTGGTGTAATCATCGTTATGTAATTTCTACGAAAAGTCGAAATGACAAATAATCTACTAAACTTTAGTCAAAACCCAAAGCTGCACTTCTTCTAAAGGAGCTGCTTTTTTGTTTCGTTTTGTTTTATCAACCACAGGTTTTATGGTTTTCTTTAAACATTTTTCTAGTTTAAAACGAATTCCTTTTGCTAATTCCTTTTCTATCGGATTTTCTTTTGTAAGATTCTTTATTTGAGCTGCATTAGAAAATAATACGACTAATTTCCCCTCTTCAGACAATCTATTATTTGCTTCTGCAAAAAACTTAGGAAACAAGTTTTTATTATAATAAACAGCTTCGTCTATATTTTCTTCTCCAGAAATTGCTGGCAACCAAGGCGGATTGAAAACTATTAATTCCGTTTCTTTTTCCCATTTACCAAAAAGAGATCCGTGATCTAATTCTATTTTACGAGACAATTTGGTCTCTCCCATAAATTCTTTTAAACCAAAAATAGCATTCGGGTTTGTATCTGTACCAAACACTTTCTGAAAACCATGTTGCACCATCTGAAAAGACAAAACACCACTACCAATACCAACATCTATAGCAGATTTTTTTGGTCCTTCGTATCGTTTTAACCAATTATCAAACAAAGTTAATTGATCGAAACGCGTAGGAAAATATACACCATAATAAGGATGTACTTTGTTTCTTAAAACAGGCACTTTAATTCCTTTATTATACTTTTGCCAAGCACTGTTTAGTCTTTGAACTTCTGGAAACGTTAATAAAAAATTATTTTTATTTGCAAACATTTTAGCAAACCAACCAATTTTAGGCGCTTTGTCTACAACAACCTTTTGATTTTTAATTTGTAATAAAATTTGATTAGAAAGCGTATGGTATTCTACACGAAATGCATGTTGCTCTTTAATTGTTTTATTTGGCAAACGAATTTTTAAATGTTTTTGCAACTCTTTTAAAAGCAACATTCCGTTGCTATAAAATTCCGTAATTAAAACAGATTGCCCTTCCCTCATCGCATAAAGCGTTTCTCTTACATCTGTATTACTATCAAATTTTATTAGATCATCACCTGGGTGAATTGGTGTTGGTTTGTTTATTTGTAACGCTGAACTCATTAATTTATGTGTATTATATAGAATTGCAGCTTAATGCTATTTGCAACTCATTCTTTTAAAAATTAGAAATCGTATTAAAATCTAGTAGCAATCTACAATCAATTGTTTACCAAATAATATTTTGCAAAGATACTTTTTAAAACCTAGTATTTTAATTATTCACAGAAATAGCAAAAAATTATATATACCATTTTTTTATCCTTTAAAATTAGCCGTTTTTTAAATCATTTTTTATAGAATCGATAAAAATTACCAAAGAAGTTTTTAGAGATAGAAATAATGAGTTTATTATTCGGATATTTGTTTCTTATTCTTACTTTTCAATAGTAAATAATGATAGACAATACTACTTTAGACAATTTAAATAACTCACTTTCTGGTGATGTTCTTTTTGATAATTTACATAAAACTTTATACGCAACCGATGCTTCTGTTTACAGGAAAATTCCGTTAGCTGTCGCTTTTCCAAAGGATGAAAAAGACTTAAAAACCTTAATTACCTTTGCAACTAAAAACAATATTACGTTAATACCAAGAACCGCAGGAACTTCTTTGGCAGGACAATGTGTTGGTGACGGTCTTGTGGTAGATGTTTCTAAACATTTTACGAACATTATTTCTTTTGATGAAAAAGCAAAAACCGTAACATTACAACCCGGAATTGTAAGAGATTCTTTAAATGTATATTTAAAACCTTTCGGCTTGTTTTTTGGTCCAAACACATCTACATCTAACCGTTGTATGATGGGCGGAATGGTTGGAAATAATTCCTCTGGAAGTACCTCTATAAAATATGGAGTAACTCGTGATAAAGTTTTAGAAATTGATGCCGTTTTAAGTGATGGTAGCACCGCAATTTTTAAAGAAATTACTTCGGCAGATTTCATCAAAAAAACAAAAGAGAATACACAAGAAGGAAAAATTTATAAAAGTCTTTTTGATGAACTTTCATTAGTTGAAAATCAACAAGAAATTAAAAACGAATTTCCTAAAGAAACCATTCACAGAAGATGTACTGGTTATGCTATTGACGAATTATTAAGTTCAGATTTATTCGGAGGAACTTCAAAAACCATAAATGTTGCAAAATTATTAGCAGGAAGTGAAGGAACTTTGGCTTTTTCTACGTCAATTACCTTGCAATTAGATCCCCTTCCTCCTTCTCAAAGTATTATGGTTTGTACGCATTTTAAATCTATAAACGAAAGTTTAAATGCTACTGTAATTGCCATGAATCACAATTTATATAATTGTGAGTTAATGGATAAAACCATTTTAGATTGCTCTAAAAACAATAGAAAATTAGCCGAAAATCGTTTCTTTTTACAAGGTGATCCAGAAGCTATCTTAATGCTAGAAGTTTCTTCAAATACCATTGAAGAAACCGAAATTTTAGCAGATAAATTAATTGCCGATTTAGAGAAAAACAATTTCGGATATCATCATCCAAAAGTGTACGGAGCAGATATTGCAAAAGTACATTATTTACGTAAAGCAGGTTTAGGTGCTTTGGCTAATATTGTAGGAGATAAAAAAGCGGTTGCTTGTATAGAAGATACTGCAGTTGCTTTAGAAGATTTGCCTAATTATATTGAGGAATTCACTCAAATTATGGCCAAATACCAACAAAACGCTGTGTATTATGCACATGCTGGCGCTGGTGAATTGCATTTACGCCCTATTTTGAATATCAAGAAAAAGGAAGATGTGGTTTTATTTAGAAAAATTACTACTGAAACGGCTGAGTTGGTAAAAAAATATAAAGGTTCTTTTTCTGGTGAACACGGAGACGGAATTGTGCGTGCAGAGTTTATTCCGTTAATGATTGGTGATAAAAATTACCAGTTATTAAGAAGGGTTAAAAAAGCATTTGATCCAAACAACGTATTTAATCAAGGAAAAATTACGGATGCTTTTGCAATGGATGAAAACCTTAGATATGAAATTGATAGAGTTGAACCAGAAATTAAAACCATTCAAGATTTCTCTGATAATGAAGGAATTTTAAAATTAGCAGAAAAATGTAATGGTACCGGAGATTGTAGAAAACCTGTAGAAGCTGGCGGAACCATGTGTCCTAGTTACAGAGCTACTAAAGACGAAAAAGATACTACAAGAGCAAGAGCAAATACCTTACGTGAGTTTTTAACAAATTCTACGGAAGCAAATAAATTTAATCATAAAGAATTAAAACAAGTTTTCGATCTTTGTTTAAGTTGTAAAGCGTGTGCATCAGAATGCCCAAGTAATGTGGATATTGCTACCATGAAGGCAGAGTTTCTTTATCAATATCAAGAAACAAACGGGTATTCTTTTAGAAATAAATTATTTGCAAATAATGCCAAGTACAATAAATTAGGAAGTTATTTACCTACAATAACTAACTTTTTCACAAACACTACACTAACAAAAAAAATATTAGGTGTTGCAGTTGAAAGAACAGTTCCTAAATTAGCGAATCAAACCTTAGAAAGTTGGTTAAAGAAACACTTTGCAACTTCGATTGCTGCTGAGAAAACTAAAAAGTCTCTTTATTTATTCAATGATGAATTCACCAATTTTTACGATACAGAAATTGGACAAGATGCTGTTATTTTATTAGAAAAATTAGGCTACGAAGTAAAAACGGTAAAGCATGATGAAAGTGGAAGAAGTCATATTTCTAAGGGTTTCTTAAAAGAAGCAAAAGCAATCTGTAATAATAATATTGCTACCTTTAAAGACATTATTACAGACGAAACTCCATTGGTAGGAATAGAACCTTCAGCAATTTTAGGTTTTAGAGACGAGTATATTCGTTTAGCGGATGATAAAAAATCTGCAGAAAAAATAGCGAAAAATGCTTTTACGTTCGAAGAGTTTTTAGCAAAAGAATTAGAAAAAGGTAATATTGATACTTCTGTATTTACATCTGCAGCTAAGACTCTAAAAATTCATGGCCATTGTCATCAAAAAGCATTGTCTAGCACACATGCTAGTTTTCAAATTTTAAATATTCCAGAAAATTATAAAGTAACGATTATTAATTCTGGTTGTTGCGGAATGGCAGGTTCTTTTGGGTATGAAAAAGAACATTACAAAGTTTCTATGCAAGTTGGTGAAGACACCTTATTTCCGAAAATTAGAAACACACCTGAAGACACACAAATTGTGGCTGCAGGAACAAGTTGTAGACATCAAATTTTTGATGGTACAAAACGTATAGCAAAACATCCTATTACTATTTTAAAAGAAGCGTTGGTTTAATTTAGTAAGCAGTTTTTAGTTGCAGTTGGCAGTAAAAAAAGAAGATCCAAAGAAATTAAGCAAACTTCTAAAAGATATTTAACGGAAATATATGAAAAGCAATGATTGTAAAATCGTTGCTTTTTTGTTACTTTGAAAATAGAATATTAGTCTAAATATTAATAATTATTCTACGAGATTAATTTACAAATAATCATGGCAAAATACAAAGCAGATTCAGAGAGATATAATAAGATGAACTATAGAAGAACCGGAAATAGTGGCTTGCTGTTACCGGAACTTTCTTTAGGCTTATGGCATAATTTTGGTAAAAATGACGATTTTGACAATGCCAGAAATTTATTAAAATGTGCTTTTGATAACGGAATAACCCATTTTGATTTGGCCAACAACTACGGACCTCCTTATGGTTCTGCAGAAAAAACTTTTGGAAAAATCCTTAAAAAGGATTTCAAAAAATACAGAGATGAATTGATTATTTCATCAAAGGCTGGTTATGATATGTGGGAAGGTCCTTATGGTAATTTTGGTTCTAAGAAATATTTAATTTCTAGTTTAGACCAAAGTCTACAGCGAATGAATTTAGATTATGTTGATATTTTCTATCACCATAGACCAGATAATGATACGCCTTTAGAAGAAACTATGGGTGCTTTAGATTTAATGGTAAGACAAGGAAAAGCCCTATATGTTGGTATTTCTAACTATCAGCCTAAAGAAGCCGAAAAAGCATTTAAAATATTAAAAGACTTAGGAACTCCTTGTTTAATTCATCAACCAAGATATAGTTTGTTTGACCGCTGGATAGAAAATGGATTACTAGATTTATTAGGGAATTCTGGTGTTGGTGCCATTTGTTTTTCTCCATTAGCACAAGGAATGTTAACAGATAAATACATTAACGGATTGCCAAAAGATTCAAGAGCCGTAAAAGATGGACGCTATTTAAAAACGGATAAAGTAATGGAAATGCTTCCAAAAATTAAAGCTTTAAACGAAGTTGCTAAAAGCAGAAATCAGAATTTAGCGCAAATGGCAATTTCTTGGATTTTAAAAGATGATAGAATTACGTCTGTACTTATTGGAGCAAGTAAAACCGAACAAATTTTAGATAGTGTAAAGGCTACTGAAAATACGGCTTTTTCTGAAGAAGAATTGGCTACAATTAATTCCATTTTAGCTTAAAATAAAATGATAAAAGCTCCTTTAAGTTTTATAAACCTAAAAGGACTCTTTTTTTTATTATCACCGAACAGAAGATGATTATTTATTACATAAAAAAAGCTCCTTTAACAAGGAGCTTTTCACTATTTATACTACACTCTTCCTTTTCCTAAACTCTTCCTTTTTCATACAATTTTTCTTATTCAGAAAGTTGATCATCTGCAAGTAAAGCAAAGAATTTGTCTAAATTTGGTAAAATTACAATTCTAGTTCTTCTGTTTTTTGCTCTATTAGCATTCGTAGTATTTTCTACTAAAGGCATTGTAGAACCTCTACCTGCAGCAATCAATCTACTCCCCTCAATATTATATTTACTTTCTAAAAGACGTACAATAGACGTTGCTCTTTTTACACTTAAGTCCCAATTGTCTTGTACAACTGCATTGTTAATGGTTCTAGAGTCTGTGTGTCCTTCAATCATAACATCCATACTTGGTTCAGATTTTATAACTGCAGCTAATTTTTCAATTAAACCATAAGCGCCACTTTTAACTCTATAACTAGCGTTGTTAAATAATAATTTATCAGAAACAGAAATCATCACTACTGTTTGATCTATATCAATATTCAAATCATCAGAATCTGTTAAATCAGATGAGTTAATTTTATTTTTTAAATTATACGCAATAGCAAGATTTAAAGAATCTTTTAATGTTTTTGCCTCAGAAAGTAATGCAGGATCTACTTTTGCTAAAGTTTCTCTCATTCTCTCTCTTGTCTTATTAGATATTACAGCGGTTTTACCAACCATATCTAACTTTACATCGTTCGCATCTTGTAAGCTAGAATTGTCACTTTTTAATGAATTAATTTTTTCATTATAATCCGCTACTCTATTTTCAATTTTAGCAAATTTCCCTTCTAATGCTTCTTTTTCTAAAGTAGTTTTTTGAAGATTTCCTTTTGTATTAATATACTGGTTTTCTAGCGCAACATACTTTTTTTTAGAAACACAAGATGTTGCCAATAATGATATTGCTACAACCGGAATAATAAATTTTCTCATAATAGATTGATTTAAATTTTTATAACCGTTTAAAGGTTATTTTGTTATTAAATGATACTGTTATAAATAAAACAACTCAGTTTTAAAAAACCCTACCATAAAAATCAACTTTTTTATAAAAAACAAAAAAAAGCCCATAAAAACTTAATTTTCATGGACTTATAATATTAAAAAAAATAAAAATTATTTAAGAGAACTCAAACTACTTTTTATGGTTTCTATTTTTGCAATAGTATCTGCTTCTTTCTTACGTTCCAAAGCCAACACTTTTTCTGGTGCATTAGATACAAAACGTTCGTTAGATAGCTTCTTTGTAATACCAAATAAGAAACCTTCTGCTCTTTTAAGCTCTCCTTCTAATTTCTTTATCTCTGCTTCTACATCTATATTTTCTATAGAAATTGGCACAAAGTATTCGTTAGATTTTACTCTAAATGAAGCACCTTCTACTTTTTCTGAAACATAGTTTATAGTTTCGGTATTTGTTAATTTCTGAATTACAGCATCAAATTCTTTAGAACTCTTATCGTTATCAATAACAAATAATTCAATGGCATCTTTAAAAGAAATATTTTTATCTTTTCTGATGGTTCTTATACCTGATACTACATCTGTTGCAAATTCAAAATCAGCAATAATTTGAGTATCAAACTCTTTTAATACTGGATATTTTGCAATAATCAATGCTTCTTCTGGTGTTCTGTCTGCAATATATTGCCAAATATCTTCTGATAAAAATGGCATAAATGGATGCAATACTTTTAAGTTATTTTCTAAAACTTCAATAATAGCATCAAACGTAGTTTTATCTATTGGTTGTTGATAAGCAGGCTTCACAATTTCTAATAACCAAGAAGAAAAATCATCATTAATTAACTTGTAAATTGCCATTAAAGCATCAGACAAACGGTATTTAGAGAAATGATCTTCTATTTCTGCCAACGTTTTTTGAAACTTCGCTTCGTACCATTCTAAACCAATTTTAGAAGTTGCTGGTTGTGGTAAACTTGCATCAACTTCCCAACCTTTTATCAAACGGAAAGCATTCCAAATTTTATTTGCAAATCCTTTTCCTTGCTGACAAAGATCTTCATCAAACATTAAATCATTTCCGGCAGCAGAACTTAATAAAAGTCCAACTCTTACTCCGTCTGCTCCATAATCAGAAATTAATTTTAAAGCATCTGGCGAATTCCCTAAAGATTTAGACATTTTACGTCTTTGTTTATCTCTAACCAAACCAGTTAAATACACATTATTAAAAGGTTTTTCTCCTTTATATTCGTAACCAGCAACAATCATTCTTGCTACCCAGAAAAATAAAATATCTGGTCCGGTAACTAAATCGTTTGTTGGATAATAATATTTAATTTCTTCGTTTTCTGGATTTCTAATTCCGTCAAAAACAGACATTGGCCACAACCAAGAAGAAAACCAAGTATCTAAAGCATCTTCGTCTTGACGTAAGTCGGACGCCGACAGCGAAGTATTTCCTGTTTTCTCTTTTGCTAAAACTAAAGCTTTTTCTCTTGTCTCAGCAACTACAAAATCTTCTTTTCCGTCTCCGTAGAAAAACGCTGGAATTTGTTGTCCCCACCAAAGCTGACGAGAAATATTCCAATCACGTACATTTTCCATCCAATGACGGTACGTGTTTTCAAATTTCTTTGGATATAAGTTAATCTCAGCATCTTCACCCAAAACTGCATCAATAGCAGGTTTCGCTAAATCTTTCATCTTTAAAAACCATTGATCAGACAATCTAGGTTCTATAACTGCTTTTGTTCTTTCTGAGGTACCTACTTTATGAACATGAACTTCAGTTTTTACTAAAATTCCTTTTTCTTCTAATTCTTTAGCAACTTCTTTTCTTACTACAAACCTATCTTTTCCTTGGTAATGTAATCCGAAAGAATTTAAAGAAGCATCTTCATTAAAAATATCGATAACCTCTAAATTGTGCTTATCACCTAAATTCTTATCATTTTCATCGTGTGCAGGCGTCACTTTTAAACAACCTGTACCAAATTCTAAATCTACATATTCGTCTTCTATAATAGGCACTACTCTATTAGATAAAGGTACAATTGCTTTCTTCCCTTTTAAATGCGTAAAACGTTCATCATTTGGGTTGATACAAATTGCAGTATCACCAAAAATAGTTTCTGGTCTTGTAGTAGCAATGGTTAAAGTATCTTCTGATCCTTCAATTTTATATTCTAAATAATACAAGTTTCCTTGTCTTTCTTCGTGAATTACTTCTTCATCAGAAAGTGTCGTTTTAGCTTCTGGATCCCAGTTTACCATTCTGTATCCTCTATAAATTAAACCTTTGTTGTATAAATCAACAAAAACCTTAATTACAGATTCAGACATTTCCGGATCCATTGTAAACGCAGTTCTTTCCCAATCGCAAGAAGCACCTAACTTCTTTAATTGTTCTAAAATGATTCCTCCGTATTCATCTTTCCAATCAAAAGCGTGTTGCAAAAACTCTTCACGCGTTAAATCGCTTTTACTAATTCCTTGTTCTTTTAACTTGGCAACCACTTTTGCTTCTGTAGCAATAGATGCATGATCTGTACCAGGAACCCAACATGCATTTTTACCTAATAAACGCGCACGTCTTATTAATACATCTTGAATTGTATTATTTAACATGTGCCCCATATGTAAAACGCCTGTTACGTTTGGTGGCGGAATTACAATTGTATAAGGTTCTCTTTCGTCTGGCGTTGAATGAAAATAGTTGTTTTTCATCCAGTAGTCGTACCATTTACCTTCTACTTGGCTTGCATCATATTTAGATGGAATTGTCATACTTTGGTATCGTTTTTGATATATAGTTTGCAAAAATACAAAACTCTAATTTGTCGAGAAAATTAGTAGTTGATTTTTTAAAACAAATTATTAGTTATAACTTTACAACATAAAAAATTTAAACATGAAAACTTTAGGAACATTATTAGTAGTATTCTTTATTTCTTTTTCTATAAACGCACAAGAGTTTAAATTTGAAGAAGAAACAATTAACTATGGTAAAATTGATAAAAATTCTAATGGAGAAAGAGTTTTTGTCTTTACAAATATTGGAGATGCCCCTTTAATTATAAAAGATATTCAATCTTCTTGCGGTTGTACCGTTCCTAAAACATCTGGAGAACCAGTTATGCCAGGAGAAAAAGGAGAAATTAAGGTTTCTTATGACACCAATAGAGTTGGTGGTTTTTCTAAAACAATATCTGTTTTTTCAAATGCTAAAGCAGCTAGAAAAATGATAAAGATTAAAGGTTTTGTTAATAAAGAAATCTCTTTAGAGAAAGAAGAAAGTATCTTAAAAGATAATTAAATTAAACTTTTTTTTCTAAACGAAAATTGAATTTCAAATTTAAGAGTATTTCTTAAATTTGGAATTCGATTTTTTTTGTACTATAATTTACCCTTTTACAATTATTAGCTAGCTTATTGTTCATAAAACACGTTAGATATAACCCAAACTATTTTAAAATAGAAACCTTCAAACTTTTTTTAATAAAGTCGTCTAAATAAAATATATTTCGGAAATTCGCATGAATAACTTTTAAAAACATATTTATGCCTGCAATATCTAAGAAAGGATTAAAAATGCCAGAATCGCCAATTAGAAAATTGGTGCCATTTGCGGAAGATGCTAAAAAAAGAGGCGTTAAAGTATTTCATTTAAATATCGGTCAACCAGATATTAAAACACCACAAATTGCCTTAGATGCTGTAAAAAATAATAATATTACAACATTGGCATACGCCCGTTCAGAAGGTTCTGAAGAATACAGAAACAAATTGGTTTCTTATTATAAAAAACACCAAGTTAACGTAACTGCAAACAATATTGTTGTTACTACAGGTGGTTCTGAAGCCTTAATTTTTACCATTGGAAGTATTACCGATCCGGGTGATGAAATTATTATACCTGAGCCTTTTTACGCAAATTATAACGGATTTTCTACCGCTTCTGGAGTAACTGTTGTTCCGGTAATTTCTAAAATAGAAGACAACTTTGCATTACCAAAAATTGAAGAATTCGAGAAATTAATCACCAAGAAAACAAAAGCAATTTTAATTTGTAATCCTGGTAATCCTACTGGATATTTATACTCTAAAGAAGAAATTCAGAAATTAAAAGAAATTGTTTTAAAACACGATTTATTTTTAATTGCTGATGAAGTGTATAGAGAATTTACTTACGATGGTTTGCAACATACATCTGTACTAGCTTTAGATGGTTTAGAGCAAAACGCTATTGTTATAGATTCTGTTTCTAAACGTTATAGTATGTGTGGAGCAAGAATTGGTTGTATTGTTTCTAAAAATGAAGACTTTATAAAAACCGCTATTAAATTTGCACAAGCACGTTTAAGTCCGCCAACATATGCATTAATTGCCAGTGAAGCTGCTTTAGATACACCTCAACAATATTTTGATGATGTAAAAGAAGAATATGTAGACAGAAGAAACACTTTAATTACAGAATTAAACAAAATTGAAGGTATAAAAGTAGCCAATCCAAAAGGTGCTTTTTACTGTGTTGCAGAATTACCTGTAAAAGATTCAGATCATTTTGCAAAATGGTTATTAGAAGACTATAATTTGAATAACGAAACGGTTATGGTAGCCCCTGCAAGTGGTTTCTATTCTACCGAAGGTGAAGGAAAAAATCAAATTAGAATGGCGTACGTTTTAAATAAAGTAGATTTAATTAGATCTGTAGAAATTTTAGGTGAAGCATTGAAAGTATATAAGGATTAGTTGTTTACGGAGTTGGAGTTCATTAAAAACTAAAAGTTAGAAATAGAGTTTTAAAAACAAATCTGAATTAAAAAGCAGTTCAAAATTATTGAGAAACAAAACGGAAACTTGATAAAGTTTATAAAATATATTGAAAATTGATAGAAAGTTAATGGAAAAAGTATTTAAAACTAAAACGGGATTTTGTCATATTTTACCTGATAAAATTATTCTAACTAGAGGTGGAATAATTGGAAATGTTGCAAAAGTTGCTGTTGGAAAAAACATAACTCGAATTTTAATAATTTATGGTGGAGTTTCTGCCTTCTTACTCTATTCAGCATTTGATAGTTTTCAAAAAAATCAAGTTCCTATATCTATATTTTATTCAATAGTTGGTTTGTTTCTTATTTATGGAATATTTACGAGCCTGAATAATTCAGCAACATCAATAATTGAACGAAATGATATTAAGAGTATCAAATTTAAAAAAGCAATATTCGGAATAACTCGCTCTCGGTTTGAAGTTCTTTTTATAGACCAAAATAGAAAAATTAAGAAGCGTATAATAATGTTACCAGGTTCTATGAAGAATGGAAAGAAAGAAACTGAAAATGCGAAAAAAATAATGAAAGAAGAGAAATTATTGAATGAATAAAATTAAGAAACACCAACAACTAGTATAATTAATTGTTAGGTTTTACCTTGCTGCTATCGCTCGTTTTTAACGAGAGCCAGCAAAAATTGGTTAAACAAAGCGATACTGGTCGTGTAAAACGAGCATTAGCAAGTAACAAAAAAACGCTAGAACTTTACAGAAAACAAATGAATATTCTAGAAAACACATCCCTAAAAAATTATAATACATTTGGAATTTCGGTAAATGCCAAACGTTTTATTTCTATAGATTCTGTATATCAATTGCAACAACTTTTAAAAGTTGAAAAAGACCTTTTTTTAATCTCTGGAGGAAGCAATATGTTGCTAACTAAGGATATTGAGAAATTAGTGGTCCATATAGATATTAAAGGAATTTCTATTGATAATGAAGATGAAAACGCTGCTTATATTACTGTAAATGCTGGCGAAAATTGGCACGATTTTGTATTGTGGTGCGTTTCTGAAAATTATGGCGGAATAGAAAACTTATCTTTGATTCCAGGCAATGTGGGCACCTGCCCTATTCAGAATATTGGAGCTTATGGTGTAGAAGTAAAAGACACTATTACAAAAGTAGAAGCACTAGATATTGAAACTGGTAAATTGGTTCAGTTTTCTAATGAGGACTGTAATTTTGGCTACAGGAATTCTATTTTTAAAAATGAAGTAAAAGGAAAATATATTATTACTTCGGTGAGTTTTAATTTGACAAAAACCAACCATCTTTTAAACTATTCTTATGGAGCCATTAATACTGAATTAACATCTAAAAATATTACAAACCCCACTTTAAAAGATATTTCTGAGGCTGTAATTGCGATTCGAAAATCGAAGCTTCCAGATCCTAAAGAAATAGGAAATAGCGGTAGTTTTTTTAAAAACCCTGTAATTGCTAAATCTCAATTTTTAGAGCTACAAAAGAATTTTCCTACAATTCCTAGTTATAAAATATCGGATACCGAAGTTAAAGTTCCGGCAGGTTGGTTAATAGAACAAGCTGGCTTTAAAGGAAAACGTTTTGGTAATTATGGCGTACACGAAAAACAAGCTTTGGTTTTAGTAAATTACGGAAACGCTACTGGAAACGAGATTTATCAGCTTGCTGAAAAAATAAAAGAAACCATCTTTAAAAAGTTTGGTATCGTTTTAGAAATTGAAGTGAATATTATTGCATAAAAAAGAAGTCGTCTAAAAAGTAGCCTTTTTGTCAATCTGAATTATTTATTTCAGATTCTTATAAACATTGAAATTCCGTAGTTTAAGATAATGAAACGAGTTCAGCATGACAAGCTTATCTTTTTTAGACAGACTCTTTTTAAAAATTACTGCTCTAATTGCAGCGTTTTAATATCAGCAATTAATTGTTTTACAGAATTTTTATTTAAACCGTTATAAATACCTCTAATGTGTTTTTGCTTATCGATAAGAATAAAGTTCTCAGTATGTAAAAAATCATCGATTCCTTTTGGTTCTCCTAAGTCTTCTTCAACAAAATAGGATTTTCTGCCTAAATCGTAAATTTCTTTTTTATCACCTGTAACCAAATGCCAATTCTCACCAATATTTTTATCTATTGCATATTTTTTTAATTGCGCTACAGAATCGATAGAAGGAGTTACTGAATGAGATAACATTAAAACACTAGTATCATCTTTAAAAGCATCTTGTACAAGTGTCATGTTTTTTGTCATCATTGGACAAATACCAGGACAAGTAGTAAAGAAAAAATCTGCAACATAAATTTTATTCTCAAATGTTTTCTGAGTGATATTTTCTCCATCTTGATCGGTTAAACTAAAATCTGGAATTTTATGAAACGATTTTAATTCATCACTATTAGCATCTATCCATTTTGGAGTAAAAGAAGCTTCGTTATAATAAGGCAAAGCATCTACTCTACTTAAAACGGTTTCTTTCTTTGTATTTTTACAACTGATTGATATTACTATAATCAATAATAAAAAAAATCTACTTACTCTTTTCTGCAACTTTTTCATCTTTTAATTGGTAACATAAATTTGCTCTTTGTAAGCCAAATGTTCTTCCGTTTTTAGCTTCATAATTAACGTAAATTTTTCCGTTTTGCAACCAAGCTTGTTGCAACCCATTTTCTTTGCCGTCTGTTAAATTTTTCCGTTTTGCTAATTGCCCGTTTATAAACCATGTTTTTTGAATTCCATGCTTTTTTCCGTTGACATAATTAGATTCTAAATAAATATTTCCATTCTTAAAATAATGCAACTTTAAACCATGTAATTTATTTTGAACATAATGTGCTTCCATTTTTACAGTTCCATCATCAAAATATTTAAACATTTCCCCTTGCCTTTTTCCATTAAAAAAACCAGTTTTTTCAGATAAAAATTCATTCTTATTATAAGTAACAGCATAGCCATTAAAAGGTTGGTCTTTATAAAACCATTGTCCTTTTAGAGGATTCAATATTACTTGTTCTTTGGGAATAAGAACGTTTACAATTTCTATAGTATCCGTAATAGATATGTTTTTGGTAGTCTGTTTATTACAACTACCAAAAACACATATAAATACTAAAAAAATATATTTATCTA
Organism: Polaribacter sp. Z014; assembly: GCF_023555435.1. Taxonomy (NCBI): domain Bacteria; kingdom Pseudomonadati; phylum Bacteroidota; class Flavobacteriia; order Flavobacteriales; family Flavobacteriaceae; genus Polaribacter; species Polaribacter sp. Z014. The sequence continues at coordinate 24,427 of NZ_JALCZP010000016.1, read as the reverse complement.
ATTGCATTAGGTGTTCCTTTATATGGGCCAGGAAAAACAAGATATCTTCCTGTTGTTGTATATAATTCGTTAATAATATGATAATGATATTCTGCTATTGTTGTATGTTGTGTTGTACTTGTATGACCGCCAGAAGTATCTAAATCTGTAGGATAGGTTCCTGTAGAATTACATTTTCTTCCATAGATAAAAAAACCATCAGAAATAATACCATTTAATTTATCATCGTCATCAGAGAAAGCTAAAGGCTCTAAATGATAGTGATAATCTGTTGGGCCAATATGTGCACCCGAATAATCTAAACTTCCTGCTGCAGCATCTAAAGCACCATTTCCTTCTTGATCATTATAAAGATAAGCACCACTTACAGCAATACCAATTGCACCTAATTGTGTTGCTGTTGTTGCACTTGCTAAACTAGCATTTTGAGAGACCGTTAAAGTACTTGAATTATCTCTGTTAGAAGTATCAATTCTAGTTGGTGTCATTTGAGCTTCACTTGTAACTGTTGGAGCAATATATAATGGGTGACTTTCGCTCCAATAAGGGGTTTTGTGATTTGGTAAACCTGTAGTTTCTATTACTACATTTGATCCTGAAAGATAAATTGTTGTTTCGTCTACATCAAACTCTGCAAAAGCATTATGTAATGTACCTGTTGTTTCTTCTTGTTCCACTACTTCTTCTACTTCTTCCGTAAGGTTATCATCTGCATCTGAGCTACAAGAAACTATTCCTGTAAAAAGTATTGCTAAAAGTATTGTGGTTTTGATAAATTGGTTTTTCATTTTTTAATGGTTTTTTAGTGTTTTATATTTAGATGCTTAATTAAAACAAAACTTGCGTTTTATTTTTTTTAATTGTGTTTAAGTAATCTTTGTTCTCGTCTTTGCCCAACATTTCCCAATTCCTCTTTCGTTAAAAAGCCGTCTTTATTGGTATCAACTTTAGAAAACTGTAGTTTTAACGGACCTTTTACTTCGGTTTTAGATAATTTACCGTCTTTGTCTGTATCCATCATTTCTAACAACTCATTAAAGTTTTTACGCGCTCCACCATTTCTGTCTTCATTTCCATTTCTAGATGGTCCTCGGCGCTCTTCTTGTTTTACTTCTCCCATTAAACAACGGCTTACATACGGAAACTCATTTGTTACTAAATACATGTACTTACCGTCAATTGTAATACCGTTACATTCATCTAAATCTCCTGAACCCACGATATACTCAAAATCAGAACCAAAAGTTCCATCATGATCATCGTTCACATCCATTTTTATGGTTTGCTTAGGATTTGTATAAACACAATCTTCTCCTTCTCGGGTGCCCTCTAATAATTTATAACTTGGTTTATAAACGCTACTTTTAGAATAATAAATAGGAAATCCATCATGTGCAAAACCAACGTGTACCAAATCTTTTCCTGCATCAAACTCTTCAATTACAGAGGTTGGAGTACCATGATAATGATATTCTCCTGTAGGTTGCACATGTGCATGGTTAAAATCGAGACCTAAATCTATCTTGTCTTGAAAAGCTTCTACTCTATAATTCTCACCTGTTTCACAAACCACCACTTCTGCGGTTCCGGGTTCAAATTTTACACCATTTAAAGCAATACCTGGCTCTCTAACCCAAGTCGGTTTTCCTGTATATTTTGGATTTAAAGTAAATGTGTATGCTTTGTCTTGAGCAGAAATTGTATTCGGATTTCCTTTTCTTGGAAAAGCTCCCGTTCTATGATTTGGCAATGCATTTGTTACCATTTTACGCTCACCTCCTTTTATGGTTACTACTGTTTCTGTTCCATAAATGGGACTCCTTAAAACATAGGAATCAAAATAATCTGCTTTTACATGTGTATGCCTTTCTGTTTCACCTTTATGAATGAGTGCACTATTTGTCACTTTACTTTTACATCCTAATAAAAGAACGCTTGCTATTATTGGAAAAAAATATTTTTTTATCATCTTTAATGGTTTTATAAAAGTTTAGATGTGTTATTTGATAAAAACTTGCGTTTTTTAACTTTAACCGTAGGTCGTTAGCAAAGGTTTAATTCCCCGAAGCTTGTCTAGAAATGAAAAGTATTTGTTTTGGCTGCATACTAGGTATCCTTATCTAGGTTGTTGATTTAACATAAAAAAGCCTCGCAATTGCTCACGAAGCTTTTCATTATTAACCAAATTCAAATACTTTTTTATTTAATCTAAATAACTTTCTACTGCTGCTTTTCTAGAGCTAACATGACTTTTTAATTGACTAATAGCAGACTGAAAACTTGAACTGTTACTTAAAAAAGTATAGCCAGATACTTCTGCATTTGCATATTCCTCCACTAAAGCCGCATAGCTTGTATACAATGCTTGCATTGTACTTTCTTCAAATGAATTCTCTACAACTTCTTTTACATACGCATCATATTTTGCTTTGTAAACATCATCTTGATATAAATACCCTATAATTGGCCATTGTGCAGCATTTAATTCAGAGAAATTTAAAGACAAAGCACCTTGTCCATTTCCAGTTTCTAAAGCTTCATTATGATCCCAAGGAATCCAAGTTAATTTACTAGTATCAGGATCATTATATAAGAAGTAATTATGTGTCATTCTACCATAAGTATCCCAATTTTGAATAACGGTATTTACTGCTAAATATTTTAAGAATACATCTGTATCAAAAACGGCATCTAAACTTGCTCTCCAAGCTGCAGGGTCTGTAGTTCTAGTTCCATCATGTAAAACAGTTAACAAGCTTTGTACATCAGAGAAATCGGCTTCATCCTCGTTATTTTTCTTTACATATTCATCTTCATCAAAAGTACCGCTTGCAAAAGTAGCTGCATCACCATCTGGTTTGTATAAATTTCCGTTATCATCAGAAAATTGAGTGTCTAACACAGAACCATCTACTTCTTCTACCAAAGTGTACAATCCAAAATATTGAGGTCCATCTCCATGATCTACATAAACCGTATAAAAAGCGGTGTGAGATGCTGCTAAACCAGCATTTCTAAACACATCTGCTGCTACTTTTTCTCGTAACATAGAAGCATCATTATAATTGTTTTTAAGACTTAGCTTTTTAATTCCGTAAAAACGTTGATTTTTTATCTGCGGATAATCATCTTCAAATTCATCAAAATCTAATTTGAATGATAATTTTAAAATACCTGCTTCCCAGCTAGATTTTAAACTAGAATTCCCCTTAAAACGCAAACCTACACGATACCATTCTTTGCCTTCGTAAAAAACTTCTCCGGGTACAAAAATTGGGTCTTCATCTATACCTGCAGTAGCACCACCTGGACCACCTGCTCCAGGTCCTCCAGCACCTGTAGAAGTCCCTCCAAATGTTCCATAAAGATTTGTCATGTCATCTAACATTGTTTGCCATCTTTCTTCCGTAATTACAAGATCTAATCTTTTTACCGTATTATCTTCAAACACTTCCTCTAGATTAGGATCTACATCTTTACTATGTGTTTCGCTAGTCCAATCTGTAGCTTCAAAATCTGTATCATCTATTACTATGGCAACTTCAGTATCATCTTCTTCTACAACATCTGTAACATCCGCAACATCATCACTCGTACACGAAAAAATAATGAGTATAATAAATAATGAGAACAGTTGAGTTTTATAATTTTTCATAATTGATTGATTTTTATTTTTAATTTCTTGGTCTTTGTTTTCTTTCTGGTTTCGGTGCATTTTTTATTTCTTTTTCTGATAAAAAACCATCTTCATCTGTATCAATTTTTTTAAAATCTTTTGCTAAAGGCCCTTTAACTTCTTTTAAAGAAATTTTACCATCTTCATTTGCATCCAAATCTTTAAGAAGTTGCTTAAAAGTTGGAGGTCCTTTTGGACGCTCATCAGAATTACCTGCCTGTGCAAAAGTGGATGCAGACAATCCTAAAGAAACGATTATAACTGCTAAAATTTTATTTGTTGATTTTTTCATCCTAAATCTATTTATTAAGTTTATAAAAGTTTAGATGTCACTCTTTTTAAAAACTTGCGCACGTTAACTTTATTTTAACATTTAACATAAATAGCTAATTATAAAAACCTCTAAAAATCAATTAAATACAAATAAACACGTTGATTTATTTTATCAAAAAACACTATAAAAATTATATGTATGTGAAATAAATGCATATTGTATTTATAATTCCATAAAAAAAATATTTTTTTATGTGAATAACTTAATTTTTACACCAATTAAATGAGGGTAAAATACCTATATATTAAGGTAATATTAAAGAAGTTTTTACCATCCTTTTTTTTAAAATTTATACTCTAATTACTATTTTAATATATACTATGAATTGTTCAAACATTTCCATGATGAAAACCAAATTTTTATTAAGTATTTTTTTATTATCCGTCTTCGTTTCCTTTACGGGATTCGCTCAAAAGAAAAAACAACCAAATGTCTTATTTATCGCTGTTGATGATTTAAAGGCAGAACTTGGAACTTATGGTTCTAATGTTGTTTTATCACCTAACATAGACAAGTTGGCTAGTGAAGGTATTCAATTTAATAAAGCCTATGTACAACAAGCTATTTGTGGTCCTTCTAGAGCAAGTATTCTAACAGGTGCTCGTCCAGAAACGATTAACGTTATCGATTTATTTCAAGATTTTAGAGCCAACAGACCTGGTATTGTAACTTTACCTCAACATTTTAAAGAAAATGGATATGAAACGGTATATCTTGGAAAAGTATTTCATGGTCAATATACAGACGATGAAATGTCTTGGAGTAGAAAACCTATAAAAGTAAAGGTAAATGCAAATGTGCCAAAAACTTCTGGTGGTTATGCACTTCCTGAAAGTCAATTAATGTATTTAAAAAATAAAATAGCTTTAGACGCTAAGTATGGAGAAAAAATGATTCGTGAGAATTGGTTAGCAAAAGGTCCTGTTACAGAAAATGCAGATGTACCAGATGAAACTTATGAAGATGGATATAATACGCTTTCAGCAATTGCAACCTTAAAAGATCTGGTTAAAAAAGATGACAAACCATGGTTTTTAGCTTTAGGATTTAAAAAACCTCATTTAGATTTTATTGCTCCAAAAAAATATTGGGATATGTATAATGAAGCGGATATACCAATCGCTACACAAGTAACTCCTCCAAAAGATGGTGCTGCGATGGGCTTATCTGAATCTTTAGAAGTCCGTGTTTCTGCAGATATGCCTAAAACTGGAGATTTTAGCATCCCTTTACAAAAAAAATTACGTCATGGTTATTATGCTTGTATTAGTTATGTAGATGCTCAGGTTGGTAAAATGATTCAAGCCTTAAAAGATTCTGGAGAATATGAAAACACCATTATTGTTTTTTGGTCTGATCATGGGTTTAATCTTGGAGAAATGGGATATTGGGGAAAAGCAACTAATTACGAAATAGCTACCAGAGTACCTTTTATTATTTCTGCACCTGGAGTAACTGATAAAACAAAAGGCCAAAAAGCAAATGCATTGGTTGAGTTAATTGATTTATACCCTACGCTATGTGATTTAGCTGGTTTATCAATACCTAGTAATTTAGAAGGTAAAAGTTTAGTGCCAATCTTAAAAAGACCAAGTAGCAAATCTCAAAAACCTGCTTTTAGTTTATTTCCAACACCTGCTTTAAGAGAATGGGCAGCAAGACCATTTACACCTCCTTTTAGAACTAGTTTTTTTAAGCCTTTAATTGTAAAAATAGAGAATAAAATTAAAGCTCAAATGGGAGATAAATGGAATAGAAAAACTTTTGAGCAGTTTGTAATGGGCTACGCTATGAGAACTGATGATTACAGAATTGTAGTTTGGAAAGACAGAAGAAAACCTAAGGATACACCTTTATTTATAGAACTATATGATCATAAAAATGACCCGAATGAATCTGTAAATATTGCCGCTCAGAATCCTGAAATTATAAAAGAACTTCTTAAGGAATTTAATAAAACCTATTAGAAACTAATTCAATAACAAAAAGAAAATCCAAAGTTTAATTGCTTTGGATTTTCTTTTTTTATAACTTTCTAAAATATTATCTTCTAGGTGGCATTCCTTCATTTCCATGAGGCAACATTCTTCCATCATTTCTAGGAGGTGGCATTCTTCTATTATTTGGGGGTCTTTGGTCTCCTCCTCTTATTGCTTCTTTAATTATTTCATCAAACTTTATTGCTTGTTCCGTTGTACAAATGACTCTTACTTTATTAAAAAAAGAAAAAACTTCAGCGTCCTTTTTAGCTTCTAAAAGCCCTATTTTAACCGTTAAGGAATCTATATTAAAGTCTTTTTTATTAAAAGAACTAAACAAAACATCTTTTTGATATTTAATAGTATCTTCTAGACTCATCATAAAATCTCTATGATCTGCATCTAAAGCTTTAAAGTCTTCTTTTTGAGTTTTAGAAAATTGTAATTGATCTGTCAAAAAATTTTCTTGCGGATTATTTCTTGGATTTTCATGTGGTCTTTTTAACAACATAAAAATTAACACTCCATTTAAAAGTATTAATAAAAATAATAAAATAGGAAGTAATTTTGATTTCATCTTTTTTAATTTAAAATTGAGCTGCTATCTGATTGCAATGAATACTCTTTTGCAAAAGCCTCGATACCAGAACTTGAACTGGCACTTTTATCTGAATTATTAAAAGCATAAAAAATAGTACCTAAATTTAATAACAAAACAACACTTAAAGTAGCCAATTGCAGTTGGGGTGTAAACCAAGAAAAAACAGATTGTTTTTCTACTTTTTCTGCATCTAACTTTTGCAATATTTTATGCTTAAAAAAGTGATTTACATCTACCTTTTCAATAGCATCTAATGACTTAAAAGTATCTTCTACTTGCTGGTTTATATATTTTTTATTTTCCATTTTACTTATTCTTTACACAATTACTATTTATTTAGATGCAATAATTTACAAAAACTTGCGCTTCCTTATATTTTTTTTGAAATACATTTAATGCCATTTACTAATTATTGCAAAACTTTCTTTTATTTCTATTATTTAAAAGAATTAAGAGTTTTCATTCTTATAAAAATTCTCTAATTTATCTTGTAATCCTTTTTTTGCTCTAAACATTAAAGACTCTACAGACGATAAGCTTTTACCTGTTATCTCTACAATTTCTTGATAACTTTTATCATCAATTTTTGCTAAGGTAAAAACGACTCTTTGAGCTTCTGGCAAGGTATTTATCGCCTTAAAAATAATTGCTGATTTTTCTTGATTCTCTAATAAAATTCCAGGATGATTTACTTCTGTAAAGTAACTCGTCTTATCTAATGGTATTTCATTTCCTAAAATAGTTTGCATAAAAGCAAATCTCTTTTTTGTATTCTTTTTTCGGATAAACTCTAAACACTTATTGGTTGTAATTTTATAAATCCAAGTAGATAACTTAGAATCTCCTTTAAATTTACCAATTGATTTAAAAACTTCTAAAAAAACTTCTTGTGCTACATCTTCTGCATCTTCTTTATTTGGGATAAAAGAAATACAGGTACCAAAAACTTTATGCTGATAATCATCTATTAATTGACTAAAAGCAGTTTGTTTTCCGGCTTGTAATTGAGTTATAAAAGTTTCTTCGTTCAAAAGATAGTTTAACAAAAAGTAAACATACAAAAAAAGACTGCTTCTTAAAACAGTCTTTTCTAATTATTATGTATTTATAATTTATTTTGTCATGGTAACAACACGTTGTGGTAAAGGAGCCTCGTAACCTGCATTACCAAGTGCTTCTACAATTTCTTGTCTTGTATCCCAATAAACCTCCCAATAGTTTTCACAATTCGCATATGGCAAAGCCAATAATTCAACACTATTTTGCCCTAAATTATTAACGGCAACTCTTGGTGCACTAGCTCCTTCTTGTAAAACATGTGTATCTTTCTTAAGAACATCTAATACAATTTGTTTTGCTTTCGCAATATCTGAACCATATCTAATTGCAAACGGCATATCGATACGTAAATTTCCTATTTTAGTTAAATTAGTAATTTTATTAGAAGTAATTGCAGAGTTTGGTATAATCTCCGTTTCATTTTGAAACGTTTCTATAACAGTAACAAAAACAGAGATTTCTTTTACAAAACCAAAAGCGCCATTTGTTTTAATTAAATCTCCTACTTTAAAAGGCTTAAAGATAAGTAGCATTATTCCTGATGCAATATGCCCCAAAGAGCCATTAAATGCTGCACCAATTGCCAAACCAACACCTGCTAATAAAGCTGCAAAAGAAGCCATTGGTAAACCAACAATACCTGCAATAGAAATAATTAATAAAAGTTTTAAAATAAAACCGATAGTGGTTAATAAAAAAGGCTGCAAAGTTTCATCTAATTTTGTTTTTTCAAACGCTTTAGAGATTCCTTTCATTATCATTCTAATAATCCAAAGACCAATAACTAAAGCTGCAATAGCTCCTATTAATTGAAGTCCCCAGTCTCCTAAACCAGATGAAATTGAGTTGTAAAAATTTTTTAAAGATTCAGTTGTTGTTTCCATAGTATAAATATTATTTAATTAATCATTTATTTTCAAAATTATGACACATAATTTTTTAAAAAGTCACACTTTAAATATTGTCTATAGTTTTTTTAAGACAGCTTAAGAATATGTATCTTTGTTCCACAATTTTTTATTATGAAATTATTATTTATTACTATAGGTTTATTAGCACTAGGTGTTGCTGGTATTGCAATTAAAATTTGGGCAAAAAAAGATGGTAAATTTGCAGGTACTTGTGCAAGTCAAAACCCTGTATTAAATAAAACGGGAGAACCTTGTGGTTTTTGTGGTAAAGCACCAGATCAGTTTGAGACTTGTTCGGAACCAGAACATAATTAATCCTCTTTTTAGTCAATGATATTAACTGTACTCTTCTACTTTTTTGTAGCATTTACAGCAATTCAAATTATTTACTACCTTGTTTTTTCTTCTTTCTTATTTAAACCTAAAAAAGAAAAAATAACGGATAGTAATGTTCCTTTTTCTGTAATTGTCTGTGCCAAAAACGAAGCTAAAAATTTACAAGATTTTTTGCCTTCTATTATAAATCAAGATTATCCTAATTTTGAAATTGTTTTAATAAATGACGCTTCTTCTGACGACACGTTAGAAATAATGCAATCTTTTGAAAAACAACATTCAAATATTAAAGTAATTAATGTTGAAAATATTGAGGCTTTTTGGGGAAATAAAAAATATCCTTTAACTTTAGGAATAAAAGGTGCAAAAAACGAACATCTATTGTTTACAGATGCCGATTGTAAACCTGTGTCTAAACATTGGATTTCTGAAATGGCTAAAAATTTCAATAAAGAAAAAACCATTGTTTTAGGTTATGGTAAATATAAAAGAGAAAAATCCTTAATAAATTTATTTGTTAGGTATGAAACTTTGTTAACAGCCATTCAGTATTTTAGTTACGCCAAATTAGGCTCTCCATATATGGGCGTTGGCCGAAATTTAGCGTATCACAGATCGGAGTTTTTTAGCGTAAAAGGATTTATAAATCATATACACATAAGATCTGGTGATGATGATTTATTTATACAAGACGCTGCAAATAAAGAAAATACAACTATTTCAATATCTGAAAAAAGTTTTACGGAATCTATTGCTCCAAAGAATTTTACAGAATGGTTTCGACAAAAAAGAAGACATATTTCTACAGCAAAACATTATAAAAACCAACATAAATTCTTTTTAGGGCTATTTTTCGTTTCTAAAGTATTGTTTTATCTTTTAGCAATTACCTTGTTTTTCTTTTATCCATGGCAACTTATTTTAGCAATATTTTTAACGTATTATTTAGTTCAATTTATTGTGATAGGCATGTCTTCTAAAAAATTAAAAGAACCAACAATTACTTATTTATTACCTTTTTTAGAAATTGGCCTACTAATATTTCAATTTTCAATATTTATCACTAATTTGTCGTCAAAACCAAATCATTGGAAATAAACGATAATAAACTTCAAATAAACATCTCTAAAGCTAAAAACGGAAATCAATCTGCATTTAGATACTTATTAGATACCTTTTGGTCTGATGTTTATAATTATCAATTAAAAAGAACTAAAAGCGAAAACGAAGCAGAAGATATTACCATTCAAACTTTTTCTAAAGCTTTTGATAAAATTAATACTTTTAATGAACAATACGTTTTTAAGACTTGGTTAATTGCCATTTCTAAAAATGTTCATATTGATTTACTTCGAAAAAAAAGTATTTCGATAGCAGCAGACACCTCTAAAGAGCAAGAAGAGAAAGCGTATTTAGTGGTTGATGAAAGCCCTACACCTGAAGACAAAATTATTACCGAACAGAATTTAGCAAAATTGTTAAGAGATATTAAACAATTAAAACCTAAATACCAAGAAGTAATACAATTGCGTTATTTTCAAGAATTATCTTATAAAGAAATTTCTGAGCAAATTAACGAACCAATGAACAACGTAAAAGTAAAATTGTTACGTGCAAGAAAATTATTAGCAGAGATTATCAGAAAATCTTAAGCTTTGAAAAAATCATTCTTGCAATCTTTAGGACTAGGATTATTATTTGCTGGAACAGCAATTTCGGTTTCGAATTTAGTACAATTTACAAGAGTTGGAGCAGAATGTAGTTTTGGATTATCTTCTTGTTTTGTAGTACATTTTTAATCTTAAAATACTTTATGGAGAATATGTGTATTCTTATAAAAACGGCCACAATCTTACCCTTTTTAACAGCAACTTTTTATGCCGTTGTAATTTTTTAATTAATTACAGAGAAACATACTCCAAAAGAACATCAACCAGAAATTTATTTAAGTATTATTGGTATTGCTTTTTTAATAGGGTTTAGTATTTGGTTTTTAATGAGTTTAAAAAAATATTTTATATCTTTAAGGGAAACAAATTGCGATGACTTCTAAATTAAAAAACACTACGCTTTCTAAAAAAGAAAAAAATAAATTAAGATTAGCTATAGTCCTTTCTGTAATTGCTTTTTTCATTTTAAAAGAGATCTTTACGAATTGGGAACATTTTAAAGTTGGAATATCGGGTGGTTTTTAATAAAAACAATTACCTCCCATTCATTCTAAGCAAGCAGAATAATTACTTCGGATATTAACCACTCATTTTTACTTTTTTCTTTGTAAATTCGCACTTCAATTCAGAAATAAAATGGCAATAGAATCCGTAATACTTCCAGAAAAACAACAAAAACCAAAATGGCTACGTGTAAAACTACCCGTTGGTAAAAAATATACTGAATTAAGGAGTTTGGTAGATAAATACAAACTGAATACCATTTGTACAAGTGGAAGCTGCCCAAACATGGGAGAATGTTGGGGAGAAGGAACTGCTACATTTATGATTTTAGGAAATATATGTACACGTTCATGTGGTTTTTGTGGTGTTAAAACCGGAAGACCAGAAACTGTAGAATGGGATGAACCAGAAAAAGTAGCACGTTCTATTAAGTTAATGAGTATAAAGCATGCAGTAATTACTTCTGTAGATAGAGACGATTTAAAAGATGGTGGTTCTATTATTTGGGCAGAAACTGTAGAAGCAATTCGTAGAGCAAACCCAAATACTACTTTAGAAACTTTAATTCCTGATTTTCAAGGAAACACAAAACAGATAGACAGAGTTATAGAAGTACACCCAGAAGTTGTTTCTCATAATATGGAAACGGTTAGAAGGTTGACTCGTGATGTTAGAATACAAGCAAAATACGATAGAAGTTTAGGTGTTTTAAAATACTTAAAAGAAAACGGAATGAGAACTAAAACAGGTTTAATGCTTGGTTTAGGAGAAACGGAAGAAGAGGTAATACAAACGATGAAAGATATACGTGAAGCAAATTGCGATATTATTACCATTGGACAATACTTACAACCTACTAAAAAACACTTACCTGTTAAGAACTTTATAACACCAGATCAGTTTAAAAAATACGAAACTTTAGGTTTAGAAATGGGCTTTATGTATGTAGAAAGTGGTGCGTTAGTACGTTCTTCTTACAAGGCACATAAACACGCTATATAATATTTTTAAGTCGACAAAAGTTTAACTGAAATAGTTACATATTTAGTCTCTTCTAAAAATAAAATTAAACGATTCTCAATAGAGAATCGTTTTTTTATTAAATAAACAAAAAATCACTATTTTATTATCATATATATATCTAATATTTTATTTTTGCAAAATCCTTGAAAAAGGAACTTGAAAGCAACTTTGTAAACTGTTTTCATGTTTAAATATTTGAATTTATTAAAAAAAAACCATCTCATTGAGATGGTTTTTTTTATGAAAAAGAAATAAGCTACTTTAAAAATTTTATTTTTTATTTTTTCAGAAGTTTAACTTAATTTAAACTGATTGGAAGTGTTGTCTGTTCCTCGTGCTTTTAAAGCTCTATTAACTACAAAGAACACTTTATGATTATCACCAGCATAAGCTTTGGCCTATTATTATCTTCATATTTAAAAAGCAACTTAACTTCTTTAAAGAAAACACCTTTACTCAAAAAAATAGTTGCGGTATTTGCGAAACTTGTATTGTTAAAAACTGTAAGGATAGTGTTGTTGAACAATCGCGATTAGAAAAACAAAATAAATACAAAGACATTGAAATTACAGTAGCTAATATTATTAACTTTTACAGCTAAAAGTTTCTTATTTTAGCAATTGAAAATAAACATTTTTATGGATATCAACTTCAATAAAAACGAAGATTACAATAAATTGTTAGCATCAGACCTAAAACGAAGATTTGCAAAAGTAAAACTAGGTGGTGGTCAAAAAAGAATTGACAAACAACACGGAAAAGGTAAAATGACCGCAAGAGAAAGAGTTGACTACCTATTAGATAAAAATTCTAAATCTATAGAAATTGGTGCTTTTGCTGGTGAAGATATGTATACAGAACATGGCGGCTGCCCTTCTGGAGGCGTTGTGGTAAAAATAGGATACATAAAAGGAAAACAATGTATTGTTGTTGCAAATGATGCTACTGTAAAAGCAGGAGCTTGGTTTCCTATTACTGGAAAAAAGAATTTACGAGCACAAGAAATATCCATAGAAAACAGATTACCAATTATTTATTTAGTAGATTCTGCTGGTGTTTATTTGCCTTTGCAGGATGAAATTTTTCCTGACAAAGAACATTTCGGACGTATTTTTAGAAATAACGCGGTGATGAGTAGCATGGGTATTACACAAATTTCTGCGGTGATGGGCAGCTGTGTAGCTGGTGGAGCTTACTTACCAATTATGAGCGATGAAGCAATAATTGTAGATAAAACAGCTAGTATTTTTCTTGCTGGAAGTTATTTGGTTAAAGCTGCCATAGGAGAAAGTATAGACAATGAAACTTTAGGTGGCGCAACAACACATTGTGAAATTTCGGGTGTTACAGATTACAAAGCCAAAGACGATAAAGATGCGCTTGATAAAATAAAATTTATTGTTGATAAAATTGGTGATTATGACAAAGCTGGTTTTAGTAAAACCGAAGCTTTTCCTCCAAAAGAAAATGAAGATGATATTTTCGGAATCCTTCCGAAGGAAAGAAACGCGCAATATGATATGTTAGAAATCATAAAGCGTTTGGTAGATAACTCTGAATTTGAACAATACAAAGAAGGCTACGGAAAAACCATTTTAACCGGTTATGCAAGAATTGATGGTTGGGCAGTTGGTATTATTGCCAATCAACGTAAATTGGTAAAAACCCAAAAAGGAGAAATGCAATTTGGCGGTGTTATTTATAACGATTCGGCAGATAAATCTACTCGTTTTATTGCCAATTGTAATCAGAAAAAAATACCTTTAGTTTTCTTACAAGACGTTACTGGTTTTATGGTAGGCTCAAAATCTGAACACGGAGGTATTATAAAAGACGGTGCCAAAATGGTAAACGCAGTGAGTAATTCTGTAGTACCAAAATTCACCATTATTATTGGTAATTCTTACGGAGCAGGTAATTATGCCATGTGTGGTAAAGCTTATGATCCAAGACTAATTGTTGCATGGCCAAGTGCAGAACTGGCTGTAATGAGCGGAAATTCAGCAGCTAAAGTTTTACTACAAATAGAAACAGCATCACTTAAAAAACGTGGCGAAGAAATAACTCCAGAAAAAGAGACTGAGTTATTTAATAAAATAAAATCGCGTTACGACAAGCAAATCTCTCCATATTATGCAGCTGCAAGAATCTGGACAGATGGTGTTATTAACCCATTAGACACAAGAACTTGGATTTCTATGGGAATCGAAGCTGCAAACCACGCTCCTATTACAAAACAATTTAATATGGGTGTTTTACAGGTTTAAATTCTTGTGGTATAATTTTTGACAAATTTTAAAAAAAACTATAATTAATTATGAAGAAAACTACAAACTTATTTTTAACATTACTAATGATTTTTGCTTTTACAGAAAACAGTGAAGCTCAATTATGGAAAAGACTTAAAAAGAAAGCTGAAGATGCACTTGTAAAAGGTGCTGAAAAAAAAATAGACGAAACAATTAAAGGAGAAACTACTACAGATAATAAGAGTATAGAAAATGATGATGAAGACAATGAAATAGCAAATAATGATACCCCTAATTTATGGAGAAACTTTCGTTTTGTACCTGGAGAAGATGTTATTTTTTATGATGATTTAAAAACAGAAGAAGTAGGAGAATTTCCTGCACGTTGGGACTTGATAGAAGGAAGCGCTGAAGTAGCAAGATTAAATGGAGAAAAAGTAATAATTTTTATGTCTAAAGACGGAAATACAATTACTCCGTTAATTAAAAGTACAGATTATCTAGGTGATGAATTTACCATAGAATATGACCTTTTAATACCTAATTTTAGACAAGAAAAAATTTGGTGGATGGCTCAAGAAATTTATTTCACACCTAAATATAGTTCTAGTGATGTACATATTGAGTTTAGAGAGCAATTAGGAAAATTAAATGGTTGGGCATCTAATAATAAATTTAAAGTTGAAGCAATTCCTTTTGGTTCTCAAAACAATTGGCATCATATTTCAATATCTTACTATAAAGGAAAATACAAAATGTATTACGATTCTAACAGAATTGCTAACTTACCTGTTTTTGATGTAAAACCATCTATTTTTGGTTTAGAGCTAATGTGCCACACTAACAGTAAAAAAGGACATCCTTATTTAGCTGTAAAAAATGTTAGAATTGCTCATGGAGGTGGAGAAATGTATAAGAGAATTGTTGCTGATGGAAAATACGTAACTAACGGAATTATTTTTGACAGCGGAAAAGCAAAAATTAAGAAACCTTCTTTAGGAATTATTAATAAAATAGTATCAATTTTAAAAGATAATTCTGATTGGACTTTTGATATTATTGGTTATACAGATAATGACGGTGCAGATGCTATTAATTTGAAATTATCTGAAGACAGAGCAAATGCAGTAAAACAAGCTATTGTAGAACAAGGTATAGAAACGGAAAGATTAACCGTTATTGGTAAAGGAAAAGCAGAAGCTTTAAACAGTAATAGTACTCCTGAAGAGAAAGCAAACAACAGACGTGTTGCTTTTGTAAAGAAATAAAGAAAAACGGATTTCTAGAATATTTTTATAAGGGTTTTGTATAATGTGCAAAACCCTTATAAATTACTATAAAAATCTGTCATAATGTAGGTAAAGGAGGTGTCAAATATCTTTTCAATTTATAAAATTGTAGATTTTATAATATTCATAGTTATTTATAAATAAAACAAGAACTTATCAAAAAATAAGTAGATACTAGATAATTCTAGTAAAATTTTAATGACTATTATCATAAATAATAATCACTCTAAATTATATTTTTGTAAAAACAATTAATTAAAAAATGAGTAAAGCTATTTATATTGCCGCAGTAGAATCTGACAGTGGTAAATCTTTGGTATCATTAGGTCTTTTAAGAATGATGTTAACCAAATCTTCTAAAGTAGGTTATTTTAGACCTATAATCAACGAAGTTAAAGACAGTACACTTGATGACCATACCAATACTGCTATTAATTTTTTCAACTTAGATATCGAATACGAAGATTGTTATGCCTATAAGCACAATGAAGTTGTAGAACTTTTAAGTGAAGGAAAAGCAGATGATGTAATTCATACTGTAATTAAAAAATATAAAAAACTGGAAGCCAAATACGACTATGTTTTGGTAGAAGGTACAGACTTTTCTGGTGAAGGTGGTTTTACAGAGTTAGACGTAAATTTAATGATTGCCAAAAATTTAGGAATTCCTGCTTTAATAGTAGGTTCTGGAAATGGTAAGAAAAAGAAAGATTTTGTAAATACAATGCAACTTACTTATAAATCTTTTGTAAGAAAAGAGGTTGATGTTATTGGTATTATTGCCAACAAAATTGAAGTTGATGAAGTAGACTATATTCAAAAAGAATTAGAAAAAAGTTTTCCAGAAAACATACAAATAAATGTTATTCCTAGAATAGATTTCTTAGCCTACCCAACAGTTAGAGAGGTTTTACTAGCTTTAGAGGGTAAAGTATTATTTGGAGAACAATTTTTAGATAACGCCATTGGTAGTTACAGTACAGGTGCAATGCAACTCCGTAACTATTTAACAAGAATAAGAGAAAATGCATTAGTGGTAACCCCTGGAGACAGAGCAGACATTATTTTAGGTGCTTTACAAGCAAATGCTTCAACCAATTATCCTAAAATTGCAGGTATTATTTTAACCGGTTCTTTAATTCCAGAAGAATCAATTACCAAATTAATTAAAGGGGTACAATCTACAGTGCCTATTATTTCTGTTGAAGGAGGTACGTTTGGTATTACTAATAAGATTGGGGCAGTAAAATCGAAAATTTACGCTAGTCATAGCAAAAAGATATTATTATCTTTAGATACTTTTGATACGTATGTAAATGCAGAAGGCTTAACCAATACACTTACATCATACCATTCTGTTAAACTAACACCTAGTATGTTTCAATATAATCTATTGCAAAAAGCAAGAGCTTATAAAAAACATATTGTTTTACCTGAAGGAGATGATGAAAGAATTATTACTGCTGCAGCTCGTTTACAATTATTAGATATTGTAGATTTAACCTTATTAGGAGATAGAAATGCAATTCAATTTAAATGCGATCAAATTGGTTTGCAAATAGATTTGGATAAAATAAACATTCTAAACCCAGAAGACTCAATTCATAATGACGCTTTTGTAGAAACCTTGTGCGAAGCTCGTAAACATAAAGGTATGACAGAAACTATTGCTAAAGATTTAGTAAGCGATGTTTCTTATTACGGAACTTTAATGATTATGAATGGTTTAGCTGATGGTATGGTTTCTGGTGCAGTGCATACAACTATGCATACCATAAAACCATCACTACAATTAATTAAAACAAAACCCGGAGTATCAGTGGTATCCTCTGTATTCTTTATGTGTTTATCAGACAGAGTTTCTGTTATGGGAGATTGTGCTGTAAACCCTAACCCTAATGCAGAACAATTAGCAGAAATTGCAATTTCTTCAGCACAATCAGCAGAAGCTTTTGGAATTGAAGCAAAAATTGCCATGTTATCTTATTCTTCTGGAAGCTCTGGAAAAGGAGAAGAAGTAGAAAAGGTAAGAAAAGCAACAGAAATTGTAAAAAAACTACACCCAGAATTAAAAATTGAAGGGCCAATACAATATGATGCTGCAGTAGATATGTCTGTTGCAAAAACAAAAATGCCAGATTCTGAAGTAGCAGGACAAGCATCTGTTTTAATTTTTCCAGACTTAAATACAGGAAACAATACATACAAAGCAATACAAAGAGAAACAGGCGCTTTAGCAATTGGGCCAATGTTACAAGGTTTAAATAAACCAGTAAACGATTTAAGTAGAGGTTGTACGGTAGAAGATATTTTTAACACCGTTTTATTAACAGCAATTCAAGCACACCAAGGATAATATGAATATTTTAATTTTAAACGCAGGTTCTTCTTCTTTAAAATACCAATTAATAGAAATGCCATCACAAGTAGTAAAGTGTGTTGGTTTAGTAGAAAGAATTGGCATGCAAGATGCTATTTTTACACATGAAAAAGATGGTGAAAAACATTCTGAAGTTACCCCTATTTTAAACCATAAAATTGGTTTAAAGAAAGTAGCAGATGCTTTATTAGATAAAGAAATAGGTGTTATTTCTTCTGTCGATGAAATAAAAGCAATTGGTCATAGAGTTGTACATGGTGGAAGCAGGTATAGTGGTACTGTAGAGGTTGATGAAAAAGTAAAATCTAATATTAAAGATTTATTTAGCTTAGCTCCTTTGCACAACCCTGCAAATTTAACAGGTATAGAAATTGCAGAAACAATTTTTACTTCTGCAAAACAGGCCGTTGTTTTTGATACTGCTTTTCATCAAACAATGCCTAAAGAGGCTTTTCAATACGCAATACCAACTAAATATTTAAAAGAAAACAAAGTTAGAGCTTACGGTTTTCATGGTACTAGTCATAAATACGTATCAGAAAAAGCAATAGAATATTTAGGCGAAAAATCATCAAAAATAATTACCATCCATTTAGGCAACGGTTGTAGTATGGCTGCTGTCAAAGACGGAAAGTGCATTGATACTTCAATGGGTTTTTCTCCAACAAATGGATTAATTATGGGAACAAGATCTGGAGATATAGATCATTCTGTTATTTTCTTTTTAATGAAAAAATTAAATAAAACAGCAGATGAAGTGAATGATATCTTACAAAAAAAATCTGGAATGTTAGGTTTAACTGGTTTTTCTGATTTAAGAGAAATTGAAGAAAAAGCAGGTAACGGAAATGAAGAATGCCAAAACGCATTAAGATTAGCAAGTTACAGAATAAAGAAATTTATAGGTTCTTATGCTAGCATTTTAAATGGTTTAGATGCCATTATTTTTACAGCAGGAATTGGAGAAAACTCAATTTTAATGAGACAAATGTCTTGTGAAAATTTAGACTTTTTAGGCATTGAATTAAATGAACGTAAAAACGACATCCGTTCTAAAGAAATTAGAGAAATACAAAAAGAAACCTCTAGAGTTAAAATTTTAGTGATTCCTACTAATGAAGAACTAGAAATTGCAAAAGAAACGTATGATCTTTTAAATTGATAATATACTTATCTTATAAAAAGAGCCTTCAAGTATTTGTACTTAAGGCTCTTTTTTTTCCGTATAAAATACTTTTCCTTTTTATTTTTTTACAATTCCTTTTGGTTGCAATATTACCTTTTTCTGATTCTATTTTTAGAAGATAAACTCCATTCACTAAATACTCTATATGTATTTCATCTTTTGTTAATGAAAACTCTTTTTTTCCTAAAACATTAAATAGTTAAATATTCTTTATAGTAAAACGAGCATCATCCATCTTTAAAATTGAAGAAGTTACCTATAAAAACAAACTCTCTTACACTTGCAGTTTCTTCACAATAATAAGAAGTTGTTCTGTAACCTGATTCTTCAAAAGAACCAATTAACTTGTTTATAAATTTATTATTCTGACCTATTAAATCATCAAAATATTCTTCGCCTGAATATGTTAATTTTACTTAGCCAAGCAAGTTAAATAAGCAAAAAGTTAAAATTAATTGCGTAATTTTTTTCATAATTTTTATATATAAGGTTGAACATTAAAATTATAAAGAAATATACCTACAAATAAGAGTATTTCTAAAAAATCCTTGTTTAAAAAATTGTGAATCAACTAGCTAATTTTTACATTTGTATTTATAATTTTTAAAAAACAATCATTAGAAATGGGTAGAGCATTTGAGTTCAGGAAAGCAAGAAAAATGAAACGTTGGTCGGCAATGGCAAAAACTTTTACCAGAATAGGTAAAGATATTGTGATGGCAGTAAAAGAAGGTGGACCAAACCCTGAAACAAACTCTCGTTTGCGTGCAGTAATACAAAACGCAAAAGCGGCCAACATGCCAAAAGAAAATGTTGAACGTGCCATAAAAAAAGCAACAGACAAAGATACGGCTAACTATAAAGAAGTTCTTTTTGAAGGCTATGCGCCACACGGAATTGCACTACTTTTAGAAACAGCAACAGACAATAACAACAGAACAGTAGCAAATGTTAGAGCTTGTTTTAATAAATGTGACGGAAATTTAGGAACTTCAGGTTCTGTAGTTTTTATGTTTGACCATACGTGTAATTTTACCTTAAAAAAGGAAGACATTACTATGGATATGGAAGAATTAGAATTAGAGTTAATCGATTTTGAAGTTGAAGAAGTGTTTGATGATGAAGAAGGGGTAATTATTTATGCTCCTTTTGAACAATTTGGAGCATTACAAACTTACTTTGAAGAAAATAATATAGAAATATTATCTTCTGGCTTTGAAAGAATACCAACTACAACCACAAAATTAAACGAAGAGCAGCAAGCTGATGTAGAAAAACTTTTAGAAAAACTAGAAGAAGATGATGATGTACAACATGTATATCATTCTATGGAAATGTAAATTTTGGGAGTTACCACAAGACGTTAATTACAACTAAATTATTATAAACTAATAAGACCTCAGCTATTCCTTATAACTGAGGTCTTATTGTTTTATAGATTATAAACTATAAAAAACTACAATGTGACTTATCCCAAAGAATCGTGTCATATAAATGAGGGATCTTAAAAAGATACTTCTAACAAAAATCAAAAAAAGAAACCAGCGTCCTAACAACGCTGGTTTTATTTTATATGACTTTTTATAATAGTATTAAACTCTTCTTGCTGCTCTAAAAAAGAAGTTCGTATTCCTAAAAAAGAAAGTGCTTCCACCCTATTTTCTAAACGAACATAATCTTTTTCTGTAGTTAAAATAAGTTTTTTAGAAGATTTTAAAGCAGCGTATTCCTCTTTAATCGTAACTATTTCATGCTCTGTAAAATGATGATGATCTGGGAATTTTAAATGTTTAAAATTCACTTTCTTTTCATTTAAAAAAGATAAAAGCGGTGTTGGGTTTGCAATTCCAGTAATTAATAAAATCTCGTAATTTTTTAAATTATCAACCAAAATAGATTCAGATCCTGCCGTTTTATCATCATAAGAAATCGTTGTAAAAAACACCTTTTTATGGAATTTCTTTAACTTCTCTTCCACTTTATTTTTAGAAGATTCAGATAAGTTTATTGGGCATTTTGTTACTAAAATAACATCTGCTCGTTTTGCGCCACTTCTACTTTCTCTTAAATTTCCTGTTGGTAATAAAAAATCATCTGTAAATAAATCATCAAATTTAGTCAACAAAATATAAAAACTACCTTTTACTTTTCTATGCTGATAAGCATCATCTAATAAAATAACCTCAGGAGAATTCTCATTAATTAATTTGGTAATTCCTTCAGCCCTGTTTGCATCTACAGCTACATTAATAGCACTAAACTTTTTAAAGTACTGTAAAGGTTCATCTCCAACATCTTCTGCAGAATGCGTACTATTTAGCAACACAAATCCTTCTGTTTTACGTTTATACCCTCTACTTAAAACAGCTGTTTTAAAAGACACTTTTAATAAGCGAATTAAATATTCTATTTGTGGTGTTTTCCCCGTACCTCCAACGCTTAAATTACCAACAACAATTACTGGAATCTTAAACGAAGTTTGTTTAAAAACCCCTACTTCAAAAAAGAAGTTACGAATGCTTGTAACCACATCATAAATAATGGCAAACGGAAATAATAAAAATCTTAGAAATTTCA
This sequence comes from Polaribacter sp. Z014, assembly GCF_023555435.1. Lineage (NCBI taxonomy): Bacteria > Pseudomonadati > Bacteroidota > Flavobacteriia > Flavobacteriales > Flavobacteriaceae > Polaribacter > Polaribacter sp. Z014. The sequence goes on along the minus strand of NZ_JALCZP010000016.1, from coordinate 2,653 downwards.
TTGATACGAAAATAAGCAGGTTCAACGCATTAAAAAAAGAAAAAGTCACCAATTTCAAATATTTACACAAATTATTTATAAAATTATTGTGCAAGGAATTTAATAATTCCATTTTAACAACTTTCAATTCAATATCACCTAATTAATTATGATAATTAAAGAAAATCGCATCCAAAAAGCAGCTCATTTCTATGGAATGCTGAAAGGAAAATGTTAACTTTGATTTTTCATACAATATTGATTTATGACCATAAAAGACATCACAAATTATTTAGAAGAATTAGCTCCTTTAAATTACGCTGAAGATTTTGATAATGTTGGGTTATTAATTGGTAATTATCAAACAAAAGTTACCAATATTTTAGTTACTTTAGATACTTTAGAAAAAACAGTAGATGAAGCAATTGCTAAAAAGTGTAATTTAATTGTGAGCTTTCATCCTATTATTTTTGGCGGTTTAAAAAAACTAAACGGAAATTCGTATGTAGAACGTGTCGTTTTAAAAGCAATAAAAAATGACATTGCCATTTATGCTACCCACACAGCTTTAGATAATTCTAAAAATGGAGTTTCAGCAAAAATGTGTGAAGTTTTAGGCTTAGAAAACACTAGCATTTTAATTCCGAAAAAAGGGATTATCAAAAAACTAACTACCTACACTCCTACTGCAAATGCAGATGCTCTAAGAGATTCTCTTTTTAAAGCTGGCGCTGGAAGTATAGGTAATTATGATAATAGTTCTTTTAGTTCTTTTGGAAAAAGTACTTTTAGAGGTAACGAAAATTCTAATCCGACTTTAGGAGAAAAAGGAAAAAATCATACTGAAAATGAAACTCAAATTTCTGTAGTTTTTGAAAGTAAATATGAAGCTGCAGTTTTAAAAGCATTGCAAGACAATCATCCGTATGAAGAGGTTGCTTATGAATTAGTTATCACAGAAAATGTGCATCAAAATACTGGAATGGGAATGATTGGAGAACTTCCATCGGAGATGGATGAAACCGACTTTCTTTTATATTTAAAAGCCACAATGAAAACAGATTGTGTGCGTCATTCTAATTTAATCAATAAAAAAATAAAAAAAATAGCTGTTTTAGGCGGATCTGGTAGTTTTGCCATTTCAAACGCAAAAAGAGCCGGAGCAGATGCATATGTGAGTGCAGACTTTAAATATCATGAGTTTTTTAAAGCCGAAAACAAGATTCTTTTGGCAGATATTGGACATTATGAGAGTGAACAGTTTACAAAAAACCTTTTGGTAGACTATCTTACGAAAAAATTTAGTAATTTTGCAGTCATTTTATCAGAAGAAAGTACAAATCCTATATATTATATATAAACATGGCAAAGAAGAAAGAAATTTCGGTTGAAGAAAAATTAAGAGCTTTATACGATTTACAATTAATCGACTCTAGAATTGACGAAATTAGAAACGTTAGAGGTGAACTACCTTTAGAAGTTGAAGATTTAGAAGATGAAGTTGCCGGATTAAACACGCGTATTGCTAACTTAAATCAAGATGCAGCAAACTTAGAAACGGACATTAACAACAAAAAATTAGCTATTGAAGAGTCTAATGGGTTAATGAAAAAGTATGATGAGCAGCAAAAGAAAGTTAGAAATAACAGAGAATTCGATTCTTTATCTAAAGAAATTGAATATCAAGATTTAGAAATTCAATTAGCTGAAAAAAGAATTATTGAATACAAAGCAAAAATTGCTCAGAAAAATGAAGTAATTGATGCTACTAAAGAAAAATTAGCGAAACAAGAAAAACATTTAGGTCATAAAAAAGCAGAATTAGATGCTATCTTAAAAGAGACTCAAAATGAAGAAGAATTATTAGCTAAAAAATCTGATGAGTTTTCTCAAACTTTAGATGCACACTTATTTTCTGCTTATACTAGAATTAGAACTAAAGTTAAAAATGGTTTAGCAGTTGTTGCTATAGAGCGTGGAGCTTCTGGAGGTTCTTACTTTACTATTCCACCTCAGGTGCAATTAGAAATAGCAAATAGAAAGAAAATTACTATCGATGAGCATAGTGGTCGTATTTTGGTTGATGCTGCCTTAGCGGAAGAAGAAAAATTAAAAATGGAAAAATTCTTTTCTTAATCTTTCTACACATAATTTATAAAAAACTCGAAGCTTTTAAGCTTCGAGTTTTTTGTTTTATATAGAAAAATGATTCAAGACTGTTTCGCTAAAAGATACAAGAATCAAGACTAAGTTCATTTTTCCTATTCTTTTTTCACACATAGATTGTCATTCTAAAAAGAATCTTTTACCCTATGTTAGCCCTTTCGTGAGAGACTTTTCAGGGAATACAAACTAGGTAGAAAAAAAAGAACAAAACTCCAACTTGTCACTTCGAATGGAATGAGAAGTCACATAAAGAAGAGAACACAACGCAGAGCAGCTTTGTGCGATTTCTCTCTACGCTTAAAAGCACAAACTTTTGAGAAAAAGTTATTAAAAAACATAAAAACCTTACAAAACTCAAAAACAGATCTCTTCGGCATTTTGAGAGAAATCACTTTAAAGTGACCACACGAAATGGCACTGTCTCATAAAGTGTGTAAGTTTTAAAATCTCAGGTTAATTAATTAACCTGAGATTTTTTTATTAATTTTAAATTTTACATATTTATGAA